>JANJWY010000040.1 GCA_024709285.1 Erysipelotrichaceae bacterium | reverse complement strand
GCCATCAGTCCCATAGCATTATCCGTGATGCATGCGCAATAACCACTATCCATGACACGTAGATACTTCTCTTTGAACATGTCTAAATCAGAGAGTAATTTGGTGCTTTCCTGTTTCGGAGGCAATATTTCAACATGGTATATTTTATTAATGATGTGGTATTTTGGATCGTGCATATTCTGCCTCATACTTCAATTTCGCCTTCGCGAAACTTCGTCAGAAACTCCATGCAGTAATCATCTTTGCCAAGCAGTGCTTCCGTCGCATAAACAAAGCTCATCAGTTTTTTGTCAAGAGGATCAACAATGGCTCCATCCATACCTGCAGCCATCGCAGCAACCAAAAAGGATTGATTGAGAATTTTACGTGCCGGTAATCCAAAGGATACATTACTTAATCCACAGGCGATATGTACTTCGGGAAACTCGTTTTTGACTTGACGGATCGTTTCGATGGCGACAGTGCCATAGTGAGATCCTGTCCCTATGGGTCGAACCATGGGATCGATGAAGATATCATCCATGGAAACTCCCTCACCAGTCAAATTATTTATCAGTGTACGGGCGATAGCAACGCGATCTTCAACGGTTTCAGGCATGCCGCTGTCATCCATACACAAAGCGATGACTTTAGCATTAAATTGCTTTATTAAAGGGATAATGGCATCATAACGGGCTTTTTCCGCAGTAATGGAATTAATGATCGGTTTGCCGTTTTTATTTGCTTTCAATCCGGTAAGTATAGCCATAGCACTGGGAGAATCGATGGCAAATGGAACATCCGTTACCTCTTGAATCGTTTCAATCAGCCATTGCAGTATTTCCGATTCGTTTTCATGAAACATGCCGGCATTGACGTCGATGAAACTTGCTCCTGCCTTAATCTGACGAAGAGCTAAATCTTGAATAGCTGATTTATCCCTTGATTCCATGGCTGGACGGATGGACTTTAGGGTACTGTTAATCTTCTCTCCGATGATGATCATATCGATTCCTCCTGTGATTATTTGACTTCTCTATTCAAGAAAATTATAAAGTACTTTGTGAGCTAATTCAACATAATCTGTCAAAACCTATCAATTCTTTGCAAGAAATTTTGAATAAGCAATAGATGAGTGTCAATTGAACCAGATAAACCGAAACCATTGAGGAAATTACACTTTTTCTTAATTGATGTCTCAATTTAGTTGTAAAAGGTTAAGTTAGATACCATATTTACAAAACTTGTGTAAAAAAATACGAAAACATTTTCGCTCGCTTATTTTCTTTCATAACAGATATGATATAATGTCAAAAAAGGGGGTCTTAGCATGGTAGATATCAGAGATATTGCGAGACTTGCTGGAGTATCAACAGCCACAGTATCAAAAGTATTAAACAATTATACAGAAGTAAGTGATGCAACGAAAGCGCGGATTTTGAAAATCGTTGAGGAAGTCGGGTACATTCCAAATTCGAGTGCTCGCGCATTAAGCACAAAACGCACGTGGCTGATCGGCATCGTTTATTCAGAACATCTTCATATCGGTCTGGAACACAATTACTTTTCCGGAGTATTGGAAGCTTTTAAAAGTGAAGTGGAAAGTCTTGGATATGATGTGGTCTTTATTTCGGGCAAGGACATCGGCTACTTGAAACGTTGCCAAGTTCGTAATGTGGATGGTGTTTTTGTGGTTACGGCAGATATGATGGATACAGGATTGACTGAACTTTTTGACAGTAAAATCAAGTGCGTCACGACGGATGTTCCTTACAAATCGATACCCCTGGTATATTCAGATAATCGACAGGGAAGTATTTTGGCCATAGATCACTTAATTCAATTGGGTCATCGAAGAATTGCGCACATTGCAGGACCGTTGACGACCATTGCCGGTCAAGAGCGTTTGGATGGCTATCGGCAAGGTTTGGTCAATGCCGGCATTGAATTTGATGCTTCACTTGTGATTGAAGCTGCAGAATATGACAGTAACTCTGGATATGAATGCATGAAAAAACTACTGAAACTTCCCCAAAGACCGACGGCTGTATATGTAATGTGCGATTTAACTGCTTTAGGTGTTATCCATGCAATTAATGAATGTGGCTTGAAAGTCGGAGAGGATATTTCGGTCGTAGGATTCGATGATATTGAGCTGGCTTCCCATATTCACCCCGCATTAACTACGGTCAAGCAAGACCGTAAAGCAATCGGAAAAGCACTGGCTCAGATACTCAATAAAAGCATAAATCATGAAAAAGTGGATGTGAGAACACTCATTGATACAGAACTCGTAGTAAGAGAGTCTACAACCCCATTGAAATAGGGAGTTAGACTCTTTTTTTTGTGATTTGACGAAAACGCTTACTTTGTTCTTGTAAGCGCTTAACTTCGTGTTATAATATTGACGAAAACGATTTCGAAGGAGGAGAATATGAAAAATCGAACCTTAGTGTTTGAGGAAACCTTCAAAGAAGGTATACTTCCAAATGATGCTCACTGGGATTATGATGTCGGTGGCGGTGGCTGGGGAAACAAAGAATTGCAGTACTATACCCATGGGAATACGAAGAATGTCATTATTAAAGACGGTAAACTGATCATTTCGGCTGTTAAAGAAGAAATGGATGGGCACCCGATCACTTCCACACGTCTGGTAAGCCGCGGAAAGCAACACTGGCTATACGGACGTTTTGAGATCAGAGCGAAACTTCCGGCAGGCAAAGGCACCTGGCCGGCTATTTGGATGCTTGGTATTGATGAAGAAAATAAGGGATGGCCACATAAGGGCGAGATTGATATTATGGAACACGTGGGCAAAGACCAGGATACGATCCACTTCAGTCTTCACACCGGAAAGTATAATCATCCGAAGAGAACTCAGATAACACATACTTCGAAGATAGAAGGAGTTACTGAACGCTTTATTGATTATGCCATAGACTGGGATGATGAGAAAATATCATTTGAAGCCGATGGTGTTGAACGCTGTTGTTTTTACAAGAAGGATTACTCTGATTCTTGGCCATTTGATAATCCTCATTATCTCATCCTCAATGTTGCTATCGGTGGAGGTTTTGGCGGAAGTGTAGATATGAACTGTCTTCCTGCTTCCATGGAGATTGAATCGATAAGGATCTATCAATAAATCAAAAATTTATAAGAGTGAAAACACTGTAAATAACATGATAATTTATTGAAAATATCAACAAAATTTAGTCGATTTGGCTTTATGTGCCCAAAATAGGTGGTAGCGCTTACAAATCGGTTAAATTTCACCGAAAACGGTTTACAAAGTAGTTGAAAACGTTTTCGTACCATGCTAATATGAAAATAGAAGTAATCCACAGGAGGGACAAAAATGAAGAAAACTATCGTTCTATTATTTACCTTATTCCTGATCACTTCCATGTTGACAGGCTGCTCTAGCTATAAACAACTGGACACCAAAGTAGAGGGTGAGATTTCGATCATGCTCTGGTCTGGTGACGGCACCTTTATGGAAGATATCGGAAGAAAGGAACTCGCACCAGAAGATTTGAAAGGTCAAAATCAGGCGGCTGCATATGCGGTGGCTAAGGCTTTCAATCAGATCTATCCAAACGTTAAGATTAATGTATTTGCGAAAAGTGGAGGTCCAAATGATAACGGAGTTACTTGGCAACAAGAACTTGAAAACTTTAAGGCTGAATATGGCCGTTATCCGGATGTTTATGCAAGTACCGACTTGGTAGGCGATATTTCAAAGGGATTAATCGCTGACCTTTCTCAGTTTGAAAATGATCCTTTGTATAAAACATTCAACAAGTCCGTTATGGGTATGATGAATTACTACGGATTCCAAGCAGGTGTTCCGCAGTTCCTTCAACCTTGGGGCGTTTATGTAAATAAAGCTTTGGCAGAAGATAATAACCTTGACGTTCCTGAACCGAATTGGACTATCGAAGAATACACCGATTTCATCGGTAAAGCCGATGGTGTTAACTTCTGGGGAACCATGGATACTGAATTTGACTTCCTGCGTACAGGAACGACAAAATTTGAACAAATGATGTTCAACTACGACGGTTCAGGCGATTATGTCGACTTGAATTCCGATGAAGTAAAAGCATTGATTGACTTTGTTCCGCAATGGGCAAAAGTAGCTGTTTGGCCGCAAAGAGATTTAGGATTAGTTTCCGATGAAGTCATGAATGCCAACTGGTGGTGGGGATTCAAATTCTTTATGGAAAACAAGATTTTGACACTTGGCGGCGATCCTTGGATGATGGGCGACTGCGCTAATCCAGATCCGAATCACTGGGGCGTATGTAAATCGTCTGACTGGGATATTTATCCTCGTCCGTCAACAGATTATCAACCGAATACTGTCGGTGTAGTTCTTGACCCGTTGGCAGTCTACAATGCCTGTATGGCTGATGGCGATCCGGAATGTACCGAAGAAGAATCCGCACAAGTTAAGTTAGCTTATACATTCTCGGCTTTCTGGGCTGGTGACACACGTTCATGGCAAGCTCGTGCCGATCAGATGTTTAAAGATGGTGAAGTATTGAAGACTGCATTGAATGATTCGATTCCTTTGGTAACAGGCGAAGAATTCGACAATCAAATGGATATTTGGTTCTCCGCTCCTAACCACAAGCGTTTTGAAGATCCGGCAGTAATGCCTGGATTCCATGAAGTATTACGTATTTTCCAAGAAGGTCAATTCTGGGCTGTTTCAGACAAAGCTTATCCTTGGACATATAACTATGAAGGCGCAAGCCGTCCGATCCTATACGAATGGTTGAATATGTGGGATCCGGCTGTTGCAGGC
Source organism: Erysipelotrichaceae bacterium (assembly GCA_024709285.1). Taxonomy (GTDB): domain Bacteria; phylum Bacillota_I; class Bacilli_A; order Erysipelotrichales; family Erysipelotrichaceae; genus UBA2227. The sequence goes on along the minus strand of JANJWY010000040.1, from coordinate 1,697 downwards.
GCAAGCCGTAATGATGCCAACTGGGCTGACAATGTCAAATCAAAACTTGGCGATTGGAATACAGCCTTCAACCAACGTTTCGAAGAATCTTCGAAGGCGTTGAAAGATGGTCTCAAACAGTTCTACGGTTATACTGATTCAGACTTCGAGTAATAAAACGCAGGGACATCCTCGGATGTCCCTCTTTTTTATCAAAGGAACGAAAACGTTTTCTTGCACAAATGTAAGCGCTTTGATAAAATAGAGTTATAAAGAATCTGCTGTGTATAGTTTAAAAAACTACTTGTCTAAAATTTTACTCAACGAAAAGATGGAGGATTTGCATGAAACGTATCGTTAAGATATTACTTGTGATACCAATGACTGTTGCGATGCTTTTTGGCTGTGCGCCAACGAATCAAAACAATGTTCCTACTGAGCAACAAGCACAAACAGCTTATCAGTTATTAGCAACAACACTAAATCAAGGCAGAACGACTCACCTGGATTTCTGGAAGAAGAATTCGGCTGAAATGTTGAACAAGAATGTAGATTCAACATTGGATGAGGCAGTGATTCTTAATGCCATGGAATCCATCACATTCGAACTTACGATGGAAGAAACGGCTCGTGCTCAATTACAAGCTCTCATTCGGGTGACCGAACGTACATTGATCAATCCCATACTTCGCGTCAGTGTCAACGGTGAGATTCCATTTCGTGAATCAGCAACCGTAGATGTTGCAATTCGTTGGAAAGATGAAACCAAGAAATTTACATTGGATAGTTATGGAGATGAGTCATTACCCAATCAAATCGCAGATAACACCCTAAGACTCGTTGATTTTTACAACAATACATATTCGACCAGCCGGCCACTCAATTATCTTTTTGAAAAGGGAGTAAATACGGTAACGATTACCAATGTTTCATCGGATCCAATCGAAATCAAAACACTTAGTGCCGTTGTGCCTTGGCAATTACCTGCCTATGTTGCACCAAATATCAGTAACAGCTCAAACAATGATTTTGAGTTGAAAGTCAATGCTATTGATTACATATCAAAAAACTCATCTTTCGTACGATTGAGTTCATATTCATCCGCATCCGTATCCCCGTATGATCCCGTTGATAAAAAACTGAATGTCATTGCCGGTATATCGTGGAGCAAGTCCGGACAAGCCGTTGATTTCCCGATAACCGTACCGCAAAGCGGTTATTATCAGCTGTCTTTCCACTACAGCAATGAGAAGCCTGATTTTTCCGTATTCCGCTCGATTGCTATTGATGGAGAAATTCCTTTTAGAGAAGTTGAGTCATACGCATTCACTCCGACAGGAACCGGAAAATGGGAAATAGAAACTTTAGTGAACTCTGATGGAGAACCTTTCTGGTTTTACTTTGAAAAAGGCGAGCATACGTTGACTTTAAGAGCAGAGACATCACCGATTCAACAATCTCTGGACACGATGCAACTGATGATCGATCACATCAACCAGTTTGCGCTTGATATTCGGAAGATTACAGGAAAGGAAGTCGATCGCAACCGTACATGGAAACTTACCAGCTTCCTGCCTCAAACTGCAGAAATACTTGAAGCTTATGAAATTTCCTTAGAATCAGTGCTTGGTCAGACATCGGTGTTTGCACCTAACGGAGTTGATTCTGCGACACTTTCATATCTGCAAAAGGCTCTTTTCAAAATCAGAAAGATGAGA
>JANJWY010000030.1 GCA_024709285.1 Erysipelotrichaceae bacterium | reverse complement strand
CACTTTTTCAGCATGAGCCAAGTGAACCGGACGCGGCATGCCATCCATGCCCAAACGCCCCCAGTCCCACATTTTGAAAGTAAATATGTACGGCGTAGCACTGATTTCCAAAACCATCGAATTTCGGCCCGAACAGTGAATCGTACCTGCCGGAATCAGGAAATGGTCATGTTTCTTTGCCGGGATTTTATTGATATACAATTCATCATCGAAGAACTTCTCACCGGCATTTGCCAGCTGAAGATCTTCCATCAAATCATCAAGTTTCACACCGTTTTTAACACCAAGATACACATGCGCATCTTCTTTGGCATCAAGAATGTAATACGACTCATCCTGGGTATAATGCATACCGAACTGACGTTGTATGTAATCGGTCAGCGGATGGACTTGAAGCGATAAATGTCCGCCTTCCATCGTATCGAGGAAGTCAAACCGGATCGGAAACTCTCTGCCAAAACGTGCAACATTCATTCTTCCCATCAGTTCTTCGGGATAACGCATGACAGCATCCATCGCCTGAAAGGTCATATACCGATCAGCAATCCGGATGGTCAAGGCATTCTCTTCCGGAACCCCATTGAACGACCAGGCATAATTTGCCTTATCCGGATTCAGATTGCACTTTTCTTTCATCCATTGTCCGCCCCAGACACCCGGATCAAAATAGGGCACCATGGAGAACGGTTTACTGACAACTTCTTTTAACGCCTTCATAAAACTGTCTTTCGCCAACATTTTCGGCTGATCAGCCACATCGGTATCCATGACATAATCCACGTTATGCCATATGGAATCTTTATAATTATCCGCAATCCGCCAGTCAACGAAGTATCCGCGCTTAAACATGCGCAACGGATCTTCTCCGAAATTACCGGCATTATAGTTATCCATCGATTTGTTTCTGAAACGCATCTGAATCTCCCAACGGGTCACGCTGGTAAAAATGACGCAAGCCTTGTCAACCAGCCGGCTTGAACCAAAGCCGATTAAAAGTATCTTGCCATTCATCGTACTCAGTTTTTCAACTAACTGAGAGAATTTCAAAGAATCTGTAATATGCTCTATCTTTTTATGTGTCAAACGTCCGAAAACCCGGTCGTCTGTCAAATCATCGAAAAGTATTTCATTGAGCTGTTCATCTGAAAACATTACCTCATCGGTATCAACGACAGCATCAAACAAATGTCCCAAACCGGCAATCAATGATTTCTTGTCGGTACCCGGATAAGTCTCAATGGCAACATAACGAAAATTTCTGCACTCATTTTTTATAACTTTTCCAATCTCATCAAAACCTTCAAAAATCCCGGAAGTAACGGACTGGATATCGATCAGCGGGTTGGGTCTGTACTTATTATCGTTCATCATTTGCCCTCCGATTTTTCGTCTAAAGTCATTATAGCATAGAATATTATAGTTGCAAATACTTTCATAAATTATCAGAATGTGTCATTATTTATCGCAGAAAAACCATATTTTCGACGCAAAAATCCAATAATCCTACATTTTCTTGCACGAAACTCGGTTTTTATCAAAATTTATCACAATAATTCAGAATTTGTCGGACCATTTTTTCAGTTTAAATATTTGTATTAACAAATTTGTCAGATTTCATTGACTTGCTGGATGAACAGTCCTATAATTTCAATGTGAAGTAATAAAGGAGCCTGTATGATTGAGCGAATTCTAAAGAAAAATGAACAAAATGTAGCCGTGGCACCCAAGGAACCACTCTATAAAAGTGATGTGGAACAATTGGAAATCATGGTCGAATATACTGAAACGCACAGACGATTTTCAGATGATCAGAAGTTAGAACGGGAAATCGCATGTCTGAATGTATTGTTTCCGAAAGTGTTTCGTCCTATGTACAATGGTGATCGGATCGTCGGAAGATATGATGCCCTGCCGATCGGATTTGGCTCGGTAACCAGTGTCGGAGCTCCCGGACATTACTGCCGATTCGACCAAATGGCCAAACTGAGAAGTCGAATGGAAAAGAAGTACCACTCAACCATTGATGACCTCATCGCCTACTGGAAACTCCATGACACCCGCGAAATATTCTACAGAGACAATCTTTTGGAAAATGTGATGGGACCGTTTGTAGATGTACGTTATCCGGTAATCATTACCGCACGTTTCAGCGGAATGTATTTGGATTACAATAAACTGCTGGATTATGGGATCGATGGTCTTATCGGGCTTATCGAATCAAAGAAATCAGAAAATCCGTCATCCATGATCGAATATGAAAGCATGATTCAGGCATTGCAGTTGCTTCAAAAAGTCATTGACCATCACATCGCAGAAGTCAAAAATACGCTTAGTGAGTCGTTAAGTGATGACCGCAGATGTCAATTGGTTACACTTCTTGATGCTCTGAAGGAAATCCGCAACGATAAACCCTCTTCCTTCCTTTCCGCAATGCAACTGGCATGGCTGTATTCATCCATGGCCGGTGTCGTTAATTACGGACGCATGGATGATTATTTAGGCGACTATCTGGTCAGTGATCTGAATTCGGGCCGTCTCAGTGAAGCCGAAGCCATGGATTTGATTGAATCACAATGGCGCTTGATTGAAGTCAAGCGTACCAATGTCAACGGACGAGTCATTGTCGGAGGCAAAGGCCGACGCAACGAGAAAAATGCGGACGTATTTTGTAAGTTGGCCATCGAAGTGACCAAGCGGGCACAGATGGTCGAACCGCAGTTCACTTTGCGCTTTTATGAAGGTATGGATCCTCAAATCATGGAAAAGGCGATGGACAGCATTTCTACCGGCATTACCTATCCGATTCTGTATAACGATGATGTCAATATCGATGCAGTCATGAAGACGATGAACGTCGATTATACCACAGCCTGCAATTACGTTCCTTTTGGCTGCGGTGAATTTGTCTTGGCTGGCAAAGGCGTCGGAACACCCAATGTCTGCATCAATCTTTTGAAAAGCTTGACCATTCTGGTTCATGATGGTGTCGATCAGTGGGATTATCAATACAAACTGGGACCGCTAAACGTTAAGAAAATGAGTGAAATATCTGCTTTTGAGGAATTCCTTGAACTATATAAACAACAATTAGCATATTATATTGAATCCGGTGGACAAGCACACGCGCAGTCGTACAAAGTAATGAATGAGCAAATCGGTTTCATCTTTACCAGCATTCTAACCGACGATTGTATCAATCGCGGTAAAATGGTGTTGGATGGCGGTGTCTTCCATTTGGGCGGAACCAATGAAATGTATGGCAATATCAATGCGGCTGATTCGCTATATGCCATAAAGAAACTCGTATTTGAAGACAAGGTTTTGACCATGAGTCAGTTACAAGATATTCTGGCTCATGATTTTGACGGACATGAAAACTTACGCCGTAAGATGACCGATTTGCCGAAGTTTGGCAATGATGACGATGAAGTCGATCAACTGGCCGTATGGCTTCATGAATTCACCTGCTCACACGTGGCCAAGCAAGCCGAGAAAGTCGGATTGGACAGTTGGCTGGTCGTTGTGATCAACAATCAAGTCAACACGGAGTGGGGACGGGCGACCGCCAGTTCACCCGATGGCCGGATCGCCGGTATGTACATGTCCAACGCCAACAATCCCCAAAGCGGTGCCGATATTAACGGGCCGACCGCCATGCTTAATTCCCTGGCGAAAATCCGTGCCGATATCAATGCCGGCACCGTTCAAAACATCAAGTTTTCCAAGCGGATGTTCGATCAGGAACGAAAGAAAATTCAGGCATTGTTTAAGACTTATTTCAAAAAAGGCGGACCGCAGCTGATGGTCAATATCGTCAGTCAGGCGGACTTGATCGATGCCTATCACAATCCTCAAAACCATCGCGACTTGATCGTGCGGGTTGGCGGTTTCAGTGCACGCTATGTCAATCTGGATAAAGATGTACAAAAAGAAATCATGGAAAGAACATGCAATGACTAAAGGACTTATTTTTGACATTCAGCGCTTCTCGGTCAATGACGGACCCGGCATCCGCACCACCGTCTTTTTCAAAGGTTGCGGTTTGCGATGTGCGTGGTGTCATAATCCGGAATCGATTGCGAGTTATCAGCAGTTAAGCGTCGATTCGACTCGTTGTGACGGGTGTAAACGATGTTTTGACTATGTCAAAGGCTATGGCATTGAGATGATTAACGGAAAAGCGGTCATCGATACAAACATTCACGACCGTACCCTCGATCTGGTTCACGTTTGCCCTCAAGGCTGTTTCAGTGTTGTAGGTGAAGAGAAAAGTGTTGATGAAGTCGTGTCTGTCATCATGAAAGACTGGGATTATTATGCTGAGTCTGGAGGCGGTGTGACTTTTTCCGGGGGTGAAGCGCTGAATCAGTGGGGGTTCATTGAACCTTTAGCCAGGATACTGAAAGAAAAAGGACTTCATCTTACCTTGGATATTTCCGGATACGATCCTGCGGGTATACTCACCAAAACGTTGGGTTTAATCGACCTTTATTTGCTCGATGTAAAAGCATCAAGCGATGATATATATCATAAATACGTCGGTCAGACACTGAATCCTGAAGGCATGCTGAAAATACTTGCATCTGCCCATAAACCTGTCATTCTGCGTGTGCCTTTGATTGCGGATGTCAATGATGATTCAAGATTGTTCGATTACCTTGCACAATTGAACTTGGCGTATGATAATATTATAGAAACCAATCTTCTTCCCTATCACACATTGCGCAAAAAACAGCAGTTCAGATTGCTTAATGAACGCGAGTTTTTTACGGTTGCGGATCAAGATCGAAAAAATTTCTGGAAAAACGAGATCATCCGCCGCCAGATCCGCCACGTGATCATGGAGAATGAACTGTTGTCTCAGTGAGGTAACCATGTCAAAATATGTGGATATTGCAAATCAGCTGATTACCATGATTGAATCCGGCGAGTACCGGCCTTGGGGATTGCTTGAAGGCGAACTGTACTTAACTCGTCTTTTTTCAGCTTCACGCGTGACCATCCGTAAAGCACTGTCACAACTCAAAGATCGGGGATATATTCATTCTCGGCAAGGATCAGGCTATTATGTCAATCCTCCCGAATTCTATAAAGAACAGCATTTGACGACGTTGTCTGACCGCTATGCCAACTTGAATCTGTCATCCGCTGTGTTGGAGTTTAATATTGTGTATGCATCGGAAGAGTTTTTGAAGCTGTTTCATTTATTTAAAGGTCAGAAACTGTACCATTACCGTCGGATCCGTTTGGTCGATGACATTCCGGTCACACTGGAAGAAACGTGGATGCCGGTCAGTTTGTTTGATGATTTCAATGAATCTCATCTGTATGGTTCGGTTATGAAATATATCGAAAATCGTTATCATGTCATCAGTCATGATTTCAAACAGATTCAGGCTGTGGCACTCAACAGTCAAACCGCCCGTCACTTAAGAAAAGAAGAGCATTCGCTCTCCCTTCAAATCATTCATAAAGTATACCTGTTAAAATCCGTCTTGGCTCAATACACCATTGAAACGCAGGCCGAAAACTATTTGAGTGCCCTGTCGATCCGATGAGTCAGTCCCGATAACTCGACAATAGAAGTGTCATTGTCCCGTTGAATTTGATTTTTCCATATCCGGCAGGAATCAGAATCGTCATTCCGGGCAATACCTCAACATCCTCCGCTTTTCCTTCACCTTCAATGCACGTCAGAAAGCAGAAACGATCGAAGGTAAACGTGCCTTTGTCCGATACTTCAATGGACTTAAACGTAAATACTTTCGGTTGGTCTATGTAACTGCGAATCTGGCAGCCGTCAATTTTTTCTGGCAATACGGTATACGGACCCGGCGCTTTGTGAGGAATGGCGAGCACATCCAGACTTTTCTCCACATGAACATCGCGTTTCTTTCCGGTTTTCTTGTCGATGCGGTCATAGTCGTACAGCCGATAGGTCACATCCGCACTGCGGGCAATTTCAAAACAAAGGACATTCTTCCCGATGGCATGAACATGCCCATCCGGCACAAAAAGGAAGTCCTTTTTCTTCACTTCAACATAACTGAGCAGCTGATCCCACTGATTGTTTTTGATCCGCTCAATGACTTCATCCTTGGATTGAGCGGTGTGACCAAACTGTATTTTAGCGTTGGACGGTGCATCGATGATGTACCATGCTTCCGGTTTTCCCATAGAATGCTCATGGATTCGGGCATAGTCTTCTGTGGGATGTACTTGCACCGATAAATCCGCAATCGGGTCGATCAATGTGCAATGAATCGGAAATTCCGGAGTCATGCATTCAAACCATGAGGGATGATCCAAGAATACCTGTGACAACGGTTTGTTCAATGCGGGGACAAAACAGTCACCCGTGGGCAGAGCACTGATGTTCCACATCTCACCGATAGGGTCGATGTCGGTATTTCCATGAAAACAGTCCTTGATTTTATGACCTCCCCAAATCCGCTCTTTATACACAGGCAACACTTCGACGATTTTCTTATTCATACGATGACTCCATTCTAAAGTTATTGATTCTCAGTATTGATATTAAAATTTGCTAAACTTTACCACGGATGGTCATAAACCGTTATAATGATAGAAGAGGTGATTATATGTCTATCAGTATCATAACCGATCAATTGAATCAGGATTTCGAGAAGGCGTGTGCTATAGCCAGACACCATGGCTTTGATTTCGTAGAGATTCATTCTCTTTGGGGAAAAACCATCGAGGATTTAAGTTCAACTGAAGTAAAAAAGGTCAAAGAAATTTTAAGTAAGTATCAGTTGCGGGTTTCCAATCTGGCATCAACGATTTTCTTTATGGCAAAACTTTATCCCAACGATACGATTTCGTCTTTTAGTGATGCATTTTATACTGTCAAAGGAAAGACCAAAGATCATCTCGAAGCTGCCAAACGTGCCTTGGATATCGCTGTCGAACTCGACTGTCCCTCCATTCGGGCCTTTCCGTTTCGTGCACCGGATAACCGTTTGATCATCGGTGTTTTGGATGACCAACGTGAAATCATAGATAACTTTTCAAAGTTAATTCCTATGGCCAAAAATGCAAAGAAACGCATCCTGATTGAAAACTGCCCACATACCCATTTACCCCGTGGCGAAATGACGAATTTCGTTGTCAAAACGATCGACAGTCCATGGTTTGGATTATTATGGGATCCGGCTAACAGTGTCCGGGCAGATCAGAAACGACTGGCTACTATTTACAGAAAACTGACAATTCTTGAGGAAATGCAATTAGTTTCTTCTCTGGTGGGTCATATTCATGTCAAAGACTATAAATATGTCGAAGGCTTAACCAAACCTTATCAGCACGTTGCGATTGGAAAAGGGGATCTCCCCTATCCTCAAATCGTTGAATTTTTCAAAAAATCTGTGCATCCTGCAATGTTTTCGCTCGAACCCGAAGTCGATGATGTCGAAACACTAGTAAGTATCGACTACTTCAAGTCCTTGATCTGATCCTTTATATTCATCCATGATTGCGCATCCGGCACTTGATCCGATGCGTGTAGCTCCCGCTTCAATCATGGCCAGAGCACTTGTCAAATCCCGGATACCACCGGCCGCCTTCACTTTGACATTATTCCCCGCAAACTCTTTCATCAGCCGTACATCCTCAACTGTTGCTCCACCGGTCCCAAAGCCGGTGGATGTTTTTATGTAATCCGGACCGACGATTCGGGCAATCTGAGCCAAGGCAATGATTTCACGCTGATTCAAATAGCAGTTTTCAAAGATGACTTTACTGATGATGCCCTGCTCTTTGCAAACATCAACGATCGCCTTCATCTCCCGCTCCACAATATTCCAATTACCGTTTTTTACTTCTGTCAGATTGACGACATAGTCAATTTCATCGCTCCCGTCTTCAATCGCTTTTCTTGTCTCAAAAACCTTGGTTTCAATGGTTGTCTGACCCAAAGGAAAACCAATGGCCGCACCGACATGAACGTCGGTCCCCTTTAATCTTTCTTTACAATAACGTACTTGAACGGAGTTGATCGCGATCATCCGGAAATCATAACGGATGCATTCATCAATCACTTTATCAATATCCGCGGAAGACGCATAAGGTTTCAATATCGTATGATCAAAATACTTATTCAATGGTTTACATAGTTTCATATTCTACCTCTCTGTCAGCGACACAAATACCAGATCGACCGGTCCCGAAACATGGATCGGGCCAAATTTTGCCGGCACAAACCAAGTATCACCTCCGTAAATCGGATGCCCTTCAATAAATCCCGAACCGTCGATACAAGTCAGAAAGTAAAATTCTTCACGTTTAATATCCGCCTGATGCCAGATATCATACCTTCCGGCAGTGTATACATGGGGTTCATCGTGGAAAACAGTATAAGTATATCCGTTAAGAAACTCGGTTTTCAAATCGACAACCGCAGTATCGCCGTTGGGAATTTTCACATTATCCAACACCTGACTGACATGCAACTCTCTTTTGGTTTTTGTGATTGGATCGATTCGGTCATAATCATACAGCCGATAAGTCAAATCGGCATTCTGGGTAAACTCAATCAACAGAAATCCGGCACCGAAAGCATGCAAAGTCCCAAAAGGAACATCCACAAAATCACCTTTTTTTACCCGGATTTTGCGGACCAGCTGATCCCATAGCCCATGCTCGACCAAATCCACAAACTCTTCCTTGGTTTTGGCATGATGTCCCAACACCATGTCCCCTTCACCTTCAATAAAAAATACACCATCGGGCTTTCCCTTTTTCCCCTCATGCTTCATTCCATATTCATCATTGGGATGTAACTGTATGGACATGGGTGAAATCGGATTGGCCGATGCAGTGCGTACCGGCATTTCATCTTTTGAGCAAGCAAAAAGCTCGCGATGTTCTTTATAAAACTGAGATAAGGTCATATTTGCGTCCGGAACCCAACAATCCAAATGTCCGGGCATGGCAATCACATGATAGCATTCCCCAATATTCGCTAAATCGCTTTGATATCCGTATTTTTCTCTAAGACGGTTGCCACCCCAAATCCGATAATTGAATACCGGATCGATTTTGTACAGCTTACTCATGAGATTTACGATAGACACACTTTGCGTCAATGTATGTCGCACAAACATTGAGATCATCATCCAAAAGCACAAAGTCCGCCAACTTCCCTTTGCTCAGCGATCCGT
>JANJWY010000257.1 GCA_024709285.1 Erysipelotrichaceae bacterium | reverse complement strand
ACGACACCGTTTGCGGTTGCCTCAGTGAATTCGGCACTATTTACTACGCGCATCTGTATACCTCCTTACTTTTTTTTAGTATATCACAGATTTTGAAATAACCTATTCATATGACTAGAAAATCACTTTTAATAAGCGGTCAACGATCAGACCGATGCCGTTTTCCTCATTGGATTCACTAATCAGATCGGCATGCATTTTAACTGATTCCATGGCATTGCCCATAGCAACGCCAATGGATGCCTTACGTATCATTTCCACATCGTTCTGCGCATCGCCAAAGGCCATTAACGACTCAAATCCCACCCCGTTTTCGATAAGGATCTGCTCAATCGCCGCTGCTTTATCAACACCTTTGGGCATGATATCCACCCAGTACGAAGTTACGTGCATGATGTTCAGATTTTCCTTCAAGTCCGCATCCATTTTCTCAAGTGCTCCGTTCACAACACTCGGAAAATGTGTGATGCCGACTTTGATGCATGCTTCTTTGATATCCTCGGGCTTACCTACACTGTTGACAAAGGCTTGACTGCTCATTGTGAATCCGCCCAAAACGGAATAATCCCCTTGGTGCTTTTTCTTCAGTTTGTGTCGCTGTTTGAGAAATCCGACCAAAATTTTTATCGGAAAGAGCGACTTGGGCACATGGATGTAAAATCCGCGGGGATGTTCAGCCAGAAACTGCAGATGATGCTTTTTGGCAAAGGCAAACAATCTTGCGGATGTCTGTACATCGATCAATGCATTCTCGGTGCGGACACCGCTCTGCGCATTGATGATGTGATGTCCATTGCATCCAACCACATAACCGCCATAACGATCCAGCTGAAGGGCTTCGGCAAAAGGCTCGATCATTGCTGAGCTGCGACCGGAAGCCAGAATGAGTCGGACCCCTTTTTTCTGCACTTCCATCAGACTGTTAAATGTCGAAACCAGGATATCCTTGTTATCCGTCAGCAATGTCCCGTCCAGATCGCAGGCAATAAACTTAATGTCCTTCATCCGCCAACAACGAAGCTGCCGCTTTGTCTGTGATCACGATGACATCCGGATGACTCTGTAAAACGCTGGCCGGACAGTTTTCCGTTACAGGACCGTGAATCATCGCGGCAATGGCCTTTGCCTTATAACTCGTCGATGCCAATAGCAAAATCTTTTTAGCCTTCATGATGGACGCAATGCCCATAGTAACCGCGTGAGTCGGAACATCATCGATCGAAGCAAAGAAACGGGCATTGTCATTGCGTGTCGATTCCTTCAACGCTTCGATGTGCGTGGTTGCTGTAAACGGTGTTCCCGGCTCATTGAATCCGATGTGTCCGTTGGATCCGATGCCCATGACTTGAACATCCACGTGAAACTTGCTTAACTCTGCTTCATAGCGTCTGACCTCAGCATCAAAATCCGCTGCATTGCCATCAGGAATGTGGACATTGTTCAAATCGATGTCAATATGATCAAACAAATGTTCTTTCATAAAGGTGTAATAACTTTGAGAATGATTGCGGTCAAGGCGGACATATTCATCCAGATTGAACGTAACGACGTCTTTATAACTGCGACCGGTCAGTTTGTGATCCTCAATCATCTTCTTATACAGTCCGATTGGTGAAGATCCTGTGGCCAATCCCAGTACGGCATTGGGTTTTTTGTCCAATACTCCCTTGATGACCTCGAAGGCGGCTTGCGCCATCTCCTGTGTATTCTCTTTGACAATAATGGTAAACATAGTGGATTCCCCTTTCAAAATGGTTCTATGGTGTAGGATGTGACCCAATGTCTGCCGACCGGCAGAATCATTGTTCCTTCCCTTTGTTCAAACGGAATGGAGATGGGCTGAAAATCGCCGTGCCCGTGCCACGGTTCAATACAGATAAACGGTGCTTTCAGCGGTTTCCAGAAGGCCAGCCAGCGATACCCGCTGCAACTTACTTTCACTCCGTGCTTACCGTCAGTCAACGACACATATGGCGCAAGTACATCTTCAAACAGCCAAGTCGGACGTTCTTCAAACATGGCTTCCGACAAAGGTATGGAAGATGCGGCTTTGATTATAAAGTCTTCATTATAAAATTTCAATTCGCTCTGCGGATGAAACTCGATACGATAGTCTTCGATGGTTTTCTCAGGACTCAAAGGAACTTTGAATGCCGGGTGCAAACCAAATTGAAACGGCATAGCAACAGCGGATAAATTCTCAATGGTATAGTCAATAAGTACTAGCTTTTTCTTCAGTGTATAGCGGATCGACAAGGCAAAGTGATACGGATATTGTTTTAACGTGTCTTCGTTATCCATCAGTCGCCAAGTACAAAAGATATCATCCGATTGAATGAGTTCAAATTCAAAATTACGGGCAAATCCGTGTTGTTTCATCGGATATTCCATTCCCTCAATGTTGATTTTGTGTCCGGTCGTCGAACCGACGATCGGAAAAAGGGTCGGACTGTGATATCCCCAAAACCGCGTATCGGCATCATGCATATAGTCCAGTTGGCTTTCTTTGGATATCAGCCGGCTTATCTGGGCACCCTTTGCCACAAACTCCACGATCAGATATTCATTTTCCAACCTCATAGATCATCTCTCAATGTCGAGCTTTTCGGAACTTTCAAGGTTAAGGCGAGTTTCATGAGTTTGAATACGATCCTGCTCTGTTTACTGTTCTCCCCGTCAAAACCCACTTGAACCGTTCTTCCGCCGGTGGAGAGAGTGAAACTGTCCGCCTGTAAGAAGGTAGCTTCTTTGACACCGACATGCGTGCCTTTAAAATACATGGGCAGCAGTTGGAAAATGCGGAACAACGAAGCATCGGATACCATGCAGACATCCAGTTTTCCGTCTTGAATCGATGCCATCGGCGCCGGCTGAAAACCGCCGCCATACCATCGGCCGTTCATGACCGCAACCAACAGTGACTTCTGAAAGATTTTCTTCTCTCCCAAATCGATTTCGAGATCGATGGTTTTTGGGCGGAACACGACAAACAGTGCACTGATGGCATAGACCAGTGTACGCGGGATAGGCAATCGTTTGCCGATGCGCTCCGCAAATTCGCCGACATCCGCGTCCATACCCATGGTTGAACAGTTGATGAATCGCTGATCATTGGCCAAACCGTAGTCCGCCTTAACGAATTTTCCTTCAATCGTCTGAATCAAAATATCTTTGGGTTCCATGCGCTCAACACCGAGCATACGGAAAGCATCATTGCCTGTACCTGCCGGAATGATGGCCATCGGCACAGAATCGTTCAGACCGTTGAGCACTTCGAAAATCGTTCCGTCACCACCGACGATGTACAGTGTCACATCATCTTTGATGCTGTAACGACGGGCAATATCGGTTGCATGTCCCTTTCTTTCGGTTAACAGAATTTCATAGGGTTCTTTTTTGTCTTTGAAGTAATCATGAATCACCGGAATCAGCGCTGCGGGTTTTCCGCCGCCGGAAGTAGGGTTTACGATAAAAATATGTTTCATACAATTCCCCTTTGCTCTACAGCATAGCTTTCCCTAAACAATACGTCTGTCTTACTTGATAATCATCGGATAATACGACAAGATCAGCATCATATCCGGCGGCAATGCGGCCTTTGCGATCATCCACCCGCAGCATGCGTGCCGGATTAAGCGTACATGCATTGATCGCGTATTCAAAAGGCACTTCTGCCTTTTCGATCAGATTTTTAAACCCGTCGATAAAGCGCAGCGTACTTCCGGCCAAGGTATCTGTGCCATGCAAATAGGCACTGCCGTTGGCTTTGATTTCGATGCGATGGCCGCCCAGTTCAAATTCGCCGGGGGCACAGCCCTTTGTACACAGCGCATCGGTAATCATGATATTGTGATCTTTCCCTTTGGCCATCATCAGCGTGTTGATAGCCGCAAAATGAACGTGATTGCCATCGGTAATGATTTCACCGTAGACATCCCGGGTCCGCAGGGCGGCTCCGGTCAAGGCCGGTTCACGATGGGAGAAGCGGCTCATCCCGTTGAATACATGGGTCATGCTCATGGCTCCATTGGCAATGCCCATAATTGCCTGATCATAAGTAGCACCACTGTGACCCATCGATACCACGACGCCATGACTACTCATATAGCGGGTCAGCTGATGATCTTCGTCATTTTCCACTGCGATGGTGATCAGTTTGATCATCCCCCCAGCGGCCTGCTGGTATCGCTTAAACTGATCGACGTCGGGTTTGACGATATGCTCTTGGGGCTGAGCTCCTTTATATGCAACATTGAGATATGGTCCT
>JANJWY010000227.1 GCA_024709285.1 Erysipelotrichaceae bacterium | reverse complement strand
TGGTGAATCTCGGTAAATCAAAGCCGTTATGAGTAAAGAAGCGCGAATCTTCAATGGCAACGAAAGCATCGATCAAAACCTGCGGCATTTGAGCATAAGAGATGTTCTCTCTTACTTTAAGCCCGATATCCGCAATCAGTTCGCCTTTGCTGTCATAAATTTTTGTAGATTCGGGTGAAATAAAGTCATTGACATCCAAGACAGGGGTATCCTTAAGCATTTCATTGAACAACAACACTGCGGTCGATGTTCCGGATATGCCAAAAACCACGATCATCGCTACAATGGCAGAAATCGTAGATAGTAATATTCTGCGTTTTGGTTTTTGGTTACTTTTTTTCTTCATTACGTTTTACTCCTTCAGTGAGAATTTTATCCAATGCGGTCAGATAGTCGACCGGAGGTGTTAAAGAATAGGGTATAAAGATACCTTCATTTTTGATCCAGTCATAAGGTATCGACTGACGGTCATGATTTTTCAAAAAGCGGATCAGCGATTCAATCATGATCAGATAAGTCTCGTCTAGAGAACTGAAGCGAATCAGTAAAAAGGCGATAGCTCCATGCCGATAGACATTGACCAGATGAACCAATTGATGTTTGTGAAGTTTGGCTAAAGAAAACGATGTTTTATTTACTGTTTCCTTAGCTTCAAAATCGATGGGCAATCCCCTGTAGACACCGTTATAATCGGTTGTGGATGCCTGACGATAGTAGGCTTCGGTTATCTTCGCTTTATTTCTGGCTGGATAAGAAACTTCAACCACTTGAATCGGCGTAGGCTTTTTGAAAATGACGGCACGATCGACATCCAAATAATAACTGTTGGTCTTGTTCAAGTCATCTTCCAATGACATGCCGCGACGCGCTTTGCTTATGGCCGGATCACTTACCGGCGGTTGAATCTTTTTTTTGTTTGGATAACCGATCATTGATATCACCTGTAATATTATAACGGATTTCACTTCATTTGACCATACTCGTTCTTTTCATCGCAATCACTTGCATTTTAAGACTTTTTTTGAGAAAATGTCGTTGCGAGGTGATGGTATGCGTCTGCAGCTGAAACATAGTCCGAGATCGATTCTCAATCAGCAGTTCAATGTTGATTTTAAGGGGTATTCCCCAATTGAAGTCGACCGGCTTTTGGATGAGATTATCCGTGATTATGAAGAGTTTGATAAAACCATTGAAACGCAGCAGTCACTTGTTTTGAAGTTGCAGCAAGAGAACGCCCGTTTACAGTCATTGGTCGTTGAGTTGCAAAGCAAGCAAAGCGTTGTGACACCGATGGAGGGTTTATCACAGAGCGATGTATTGAAACGCCTGGCGCGATTAGAAGAGCAGTTATACAAGCAGAATAACGATTGACACCCGGGTAACCGCTGGGCAACCAGAGGAAAGTCCATGCTCGCACCGTCTGTGATGACGGTAGTGTTTGTGCTAAATGAAACGATAAATTTAGGCAGAGCAATCTGACGGCCGATCAAATCCTAAAGCGAAAGCCATGGATGGCGTCTGTAAAAGTGCCACAGTGACGTAGTCCGAGGGGAAACCTTTGGAGTGGAACGCGGTAAACCCCGCAAGCGAGAAACCCAAAATTGGTAGGGGAATTCACAAAGGCGAACCGAAGTCTGAGTGGAGCACGGCAACGTGCAGATAAATGGTTACCCCCTTGTAAAAGGGACAGAACATGGCTTATAGGGTGTCAGTCATATTTTTGGAACTTTCATGTTCCATTTTTATTTTACATTCAATGAGTTGCATGGTAGTATTTATTTGATACGAAAGCAGGTGGTTTTATAATGAAGAATGTTGGATTGCGCTTAAAAGAACAACGTGAAGAAGTTGGTTTTACGTTGGAAGAAATGAGCGCAAAAACCAAAATCACCACACCTCAATTACGTGCCTTAGAAGAGGGCGATTTGGATTTTTTCAGGGAAGATATTTCCTATGTCCCATATTTCGTGCGTTTTTATGCCCAGGCTCTTTATTTGGATTATGAAACGCTCAGAGTCGATGTCGATAATGCTATCAAAGAGCTGCATCATACGCAGAAACTGAAAGTCGTTGCCCAAAACAAAATGATAAAAGAAAACATCGATGGACGTATCAATGATAAGAAAGTAAGCAAAAATACAGGAATGCTTCGTTCTGCGGGAAAGCGAAAAGTTGATTACTCGCTCTTATCGCTGCTGGTTTTTATTATTTTGCTCTTGATTACGCTGATTGTCATCTTCTTTGTATTCGTTTTTCCGATGATCAGTCAGCCTGCCGCCAACAATAACGATAATACGATCATTTCTTTGCCTGAAAATCCTAATGACGTTGATGAAAAACCGGCAGAAGATGACCCCAATATACCATTTGTATCTGCGATTGTGATCTCGCAAGTCAATGCCCGTGAATATGACATTACCGGTTACGAAGCCAATGAAGAAGTGTTGATTACCGTGACTTTTGTCAGGGATGTCTGGATGAAAGTATATATTGACGGTGTTGCAACGGATAATCCGAAGTCGAAGACGTACAAAAAGGATGAAGTCATGGAAATCCGTTTGCTGGCAAAAGATGATATGAATGTGATGTTGCATTTCGGTAATTTGAAGGATAATGTAGTCAGAATCAACGATGAGGAAATCGTCTGGGATGATTCGATTGCCAATTGGCTGCGCGGAATAAAAATAAGCTTCCGCTTCAAAGGAGAATGAACATGAATTTACCGAATAAGTTGTCGATCGTACGGATGATTCTTGTGCCAGTCATCGTTTTGGTCATGATTTTTCCGTATGCTCAGTTTGATATTGCCATACCTGTATATAATATTGAGTTTGTTACGATTTCTTTATTGAATATCATCGTTTTGATCTTGTTTGCCATTGCTTCAGCGACGGATTTCATTGACGGATATATTGCCAGAAAATATAATCTCATCACATCTTTTGGTAAGTTTATTGATCCGATCGCGGATAAGATGTTAGTTAATACCATGTTTGTCATGTTTGTTTTTCAAGGAATCGTTCCGGTCGTCGCAGTGTTGATCATGATTTGGCGGGATACGATCGTGGATGGCATACGTATGGTTTCCTCGGGTAAAGGAGTCGTTGTTGCGGCGGGGTACCTGGGAAAAATAAAAACTGTATCACAGATGGTTACGATCATATTTATATTACTGAATAATTTACCGTTTGAAATTTACCATTTGCCCATTACTGATTTTCTTCTTTGGTTTTCAGTGAGCATTTCGGTTTTAAGCGGATTCTCATATTTTATGCAAAGCCGGTCGGTGTTGTTTGAAAGCATGTAATGGATGAATTGATTAAGTTTCTCAAGAAATTGGGATGGAAATTGGCCAGTTGTGAGTCGGTTACCGGTGGTGATTTCGCTTCGCAGCTCACGGATGTCAGTGGAGCAAGCGAGGTTTATGCCGGTGGTTTTGTTTCATATACAAATGACGCTAAAATGAGTATGCTGGGCATTTCTGAAGAGTTTCTGTCCGAATTTGGTGCGGTCAGTCAAGAAACGGTTAAGATGATGGCTACACACGCCAGGGAGTTACTAAGCTGCGATATTGCCATTGCTTTCAGCGGCAATGCCGGTCCGAATGCATCATCAAATCAGCCCGTTGGTCGTGTATATACGGCGATTGCGTTATATGACGACTGTTTTGTTTATCAGGATGATTTTGTCGGAACCCGTAAAGAAATCAAACGTCTTACGGTTGAAAGCGGAATGCACCGACTGTTAAAATTGGTTATTAAGGAAAGTATGCGTTAAACGCAAATAGGATAGGGGAGGCTTTATTATGGAAAATCAGAAAAGAGATCAGTTATTGGATGAAGCAATCAAGCAAATAGAAAAGCAATATGGAAAAGGATCAATCATGCGTCTGGGCGATAGGGCTCACGTTGAAGTAGATTCCATCAGCAGCGGTTCCATTGCCATCGATGCTGCATTGGGTGTGGGCGGATATCCCAAAGGCAGGATCATTGAAATTTTCGGACCGGAGTCGAGCGGAAAAACAACATTAGCGCTCCATGCGATCGCAGAGGTTCAGAAGCGCGGCGGTAAAGCGGCTTTCATCGATGCGGAGAATGCCATCGATCCGATGTACTCGCAAGCATTAGGTGTCAATATTGAAGATTTGATCCTCTCTCAACCGGATAGCGGTGAACAAGCCCTTGAGATTACAGAGTTACTTATCAAGAGTCAGGCGTTTGAATTGATCGTCATTGACTCGGTTGCCGCTTTGGTGCCTCAGGCAGAGCTTGATGGTGAAATGTCGGATGCTCATGTAGGTTTACAGGCACGATTGATGTCGAAGGCCATGCGTAAGCTTTCCGGTGTCATGAACCGCTCCAATACGACGGTAATTTTCATTAACCAGCTTCGTGAAAAAGTTGGTGTCATGTTCGGTAATCCGGAAGTAACTCCGGGTGGCCGCGCATTAAAGTTTTATGCTTCGATCCGTCTGGATGTACGCAAAAGTGAAGCTATCAAAGTTGGAACGGATTTGATCGGTAATAAGGTCAATGTCAAAGTAGTTAAGAACAAAGTTGCTCCGCCATTCAAGTTGGCTGTCATTGAAATCATGTATGGCGAAGGGATTTCTCAAACCGGTGAAGTCATTGATTTGGGTGTTGAACATGACATCATTCAAAAGTCTGGTGCATGGTTCTCTTACGAAGGAGAGAAAATCGGTCAGGGAAGAGAAGCAGTGCGTGGTTATCTAAAGTCTAATCCGCAAGTATTTGAGAAAATTTCGACTGCATTAAAAGCGAAGCTTTTCGCAAAAGATGTGATTTAACAAGCGGAAACGCTTGTTTTTTTTGAAAATTCGCTTATTGATTGCTTTGATATTGTTTAAGTGACATAAATTATGTATTATATAAACAGAGTTACATGACTCAAACACTCAAATAGATGGAGGAATAACATGAGAGAAATTCTTACTTATTCCGTTCTGTCTGGTATTGCTGGTTTTGCAATTGGCATAGTCATCATGATTATGCTTTCTAAGTTAGGTTTAAATAGAGATCAACAAAAAGCAAGATTAATCATGGAAGAAGCTGCGATCAAGTCTGAAAATATGGTACGTCAGGCTGTTTTAGATGGAAAAACGCAGGTCTATGAATTGAAGCTTGCCGCGGAAAAAGAAATCAAGGATCGTCGTAGCGAAGTCTCAGATTATGAGAACAAGCTTTCAAGGCGTGAAGATAACCTCAATTTCCGTGACGAAGGGTTGACACATAAAGAAAAACAAATCGAAGAAAAAAACAAACAATTGACTGAAAAATACAGTATGCTGGAAAGACTGGAAAAAGAATTACAAGGAAAAATCGACGGGCAGTTGGCGGAGTTGGAACGAATTGCCAATATGACGGTCAATGAAGCGAAAAAAGAATTGATGGAAGTCGTTGAAAAACGAATGGAAAATGAAGTTACCGCATATATTAAAGAACAGGAAGATCAGGCCCGTTCCAGAGCAGCGGATGTTGCACGCAACATCATCGGTCTGGCTATACAGCGTTATGCTCAGGAAGAAGCGACTGAACGCACCGTTTCGGTGGTCAGTCTGCCTTCGGAAGAGATGAAGGGTCGGATCATCGGTCGTGAAGGCCGTAATATCCGGGCAATCGAACAGGCAACCGGTGTCGATCTGATCATTGATGATACTCCTGAAGCCATCACTGTTTCATGTTTTGATCCTATACGCCGTGAAACTGCGCGTTTGGCTTTGGAAACATTGATTAAGGATGGCCGTATTCAGCCGGGTCGTATCGAAGAAGTCGTGCACAAGGTGCAGGCCGAATTGAAAGAAACGATCCAGAAAGCCGGGGAAGAAGCGATATTCAAACTTGGTTTGCATAAAGTAGATAAAGAAATCGTCCATTTGATCGGACGTATGAAATACCGTTACAGCTACGGTCAAAATGCCTTGCAGCACAGCATGGAAGTCGCATATCTGACCGGAATGATGGCTGCTGAGTTAGGCTTGAATCAGGCGTTGGCAAAACGTGCCGGTTTACTGCATGATATCGGTAAATCCGTTGATTTTGAAATGGAAGGGACCCACATCGAAATCGGTGCGCGTATTGCAAAAAAGCATGGCGAGCATCCGGTGGTTATCAATGCGATCGAATCTCACCATGGCGAAGTTGAGTCGAACAGTATCATTGCTACTCTTGTTGCTGCTGCCGATACTTTGAGTGCAGCGCGTCCGGGAGCTCGTTTTGAGTCTTTCGAAAACTACATTCAGCGTTTGGAACAATTGGAAAAAATCGCTACGTCATTTGATGGCGTGGATAAAGTATTTGCTATTCAGGCCGGACGTGAGATTCGCGTGATGGTCGTGCCTGACAAACTCGATGATTTGGCTTGCCATCGCATGGCAAGAGCTATTCGTGAAAAGATTGAAAATGAGCTGACTTATCCGGGTCAGATCAAAGTTACGGTCATTCGCGAAATCAGAGCTTCGGAATTGGCGAAGTAATGAATATCCTGTTTATCGGTGATATCGTTGGAGCATCAGGGCGGGCAGCTGTTAAAAAACATCTGCCTGCCCTTAAGCAGCGTTATGACATTGATTTTGTCATTGCTAACGGTGAAAATGCCGCTCACGGAAAAGGAATTACTCCGCGCATTTATCAGGAGCTGATCACCAATGGTATCCAGTGTATTACCTTGGGTAACCACGCGTATTCTAAGAGTGAAATCATGATGATCAAAGAGCAGGCGGATCGGCTCGTATTTCCAGAGAACTTAATGCCTATCAGCGAATTGGTCCAAACCAAAGTGTTCCGTGTCAAGGATAAAACCTTGGCCATAACAAATCTGATGACTCAGGTTTTTATGGAAAATGTATCAGAAAGCCCTTTTGAAAGCATGGACAAGATTCTTGAGAAAGTGAATGCGGACGTTCATATCGTTGATTTGCATGGTGAGGCTACCAGCGAGAAAATCGCTTTTGCCTACCACTATAAAAATGTATTAGCCGGGGTTTTTGGGACTCATACGCATGTTCAGACGGCGGATGAGCGTATCATTGACGGATGTGCATTTATCAGTGATGTCGGTATGACGGGCCCTTATGAAAGTATCATTGGCCGTGATATTGGAGAAGTTTTGTCGCGGATCATTCAGAAAACGACAACGAAGTATACGATTGCTGAGTCTGAAGCTGTTTTCTGTGCCGTTTATGTACGCTTTGATTCATTCAATCGGGCGGAAAAGGTCGAACGCATTCAACTCAGACCTGCACTTTGACTCTTGTTGTGATGGTGGCTTTCTGCTATAATGTCAGAGTGTAAGGAGGTAACGTTGATGCCAGTAAGAGTAGATAAGGATTTATGTATCGGTTGTGGTGCATGTGTGGGTGTTTGCCCGGTCAGCGCTTTATCAATGGAAGATGATGGAAAAGCTTTCTGCGATGAATCGATTTGTATTGATTGCGGTGCTTGCATATCGGTTTGCCCAACTCAAGCAATTTTCCAAGTATAAAAGAGCCAAGCAATGCTTGGTTTTCTTTTCTCGATATATTGTGAAGGAATGTACATGAAAGAAAACAGAAAAGAATGGGTTTTGCCGGATTACAAGTCGGCACAAAAAAGAACTAAAAATGACATACCGATCGAACGGTTGGTTTTTGATTTGCCTGAAGTCGTGCGCGATATGGGAAAGCAAAGAAAATACTATCTCAGAACCTATGGATGTCAAGCCAATGAAAGAGATGGAGAGACCATTGCCGGGATTTTACAGGCCATGGGATATACCATGACCACATCGACGGAAGATGCAGATTTCATTCTTCTGAATACTTGTGCTGTCAGAAAAAATGCCGAAGACAAAGTTTTTGGTGAAATCGGCCATCTGAAACACTTAAAGCTGACCAATCCCGACTTAATTCTCGGGGTGTGCGGATGCATGCCTCAGGAGGAGGAAGTCGTGGATACGATACTGAAAACCTACCCTCATGTCGACTTGGTTTTTGGCACTCATAATATCCATCGGTTGCCACAGCTTTTGTATCAGGTGTCAATGAGCCGGGAACGGACGATTGAAGTTTTTTCCAAGGAAGGCGAAGTCATTGAAAATTTACCGGTTCAACGTTTCGGCACGCATAAAGCCTGGGTCAATATCATGTACGGATGTGACAAGTTCTGTACATACTGCATCGTTCCGTATACCCGTGGCAAAGAGCGCTCACGTCTGATGGAAGATATCGTTGATGAAATATTGGATTTAAAAGAACGCGGATTTAAGGAAATCACATTGTTAGGTCAAAATGTCAATGCTTATGGCAAGGATCTTAAGATTCCGGTAAATTTCGCGATGTTATTGGCTCAGGTGGCTCAAACAGATATACCTCGCATTCGATTCACAACCAGTCATCCATGGGATTTCTCGGATGAAATGATTGATGTTATCGCAAATTATGACAATATCATGCCGTTTATTCATTTACCCGTGCAATCAGGGAATTCAGAAATGTTGAAAATCATGGGTCGCAGATATACGATCGAGGAGTATAAGACATTGTTTGTCAAGCTGAAAGAACGTATTGCGGATTGTGCCTTTTCCACGGATATCATCGTCGGATTTCCAAATGAAACCGAAGAGCAATTTCAACAGACACTCGATATTGTGGATTTTTGTCAGTTTGACAATGCTTTTACCTTTATATATTCACCTCGCGAGGGTACTCCCGCTGCGTCGATGACGGACAATGTACCTAAGGATGTAAAGAAGAAACGTTTGGCAGCGTTAAATGCCAAAGTCGGTCAGTATGCATTGAAAAACAATAAAGCAACCATCGGTAAAACGGTGGAAGTTTTGGTCGATGGACCATCAAAGAAAAACAGTGAGATTTTCAGCGGATATACCCGTACACAGAAGCTTGTCAATTTCAAGGCTGAGGGTGTGGTTTCCGGTGATTTGGTTGAGGTCAAGATTACGGATTGTAAAACATGGTTTCTGATTGGCGAGAAAGTCTAGCGGATAGTGTTCCGCTTTTCTTCTGCGTCACTTTTGTGTAGAATTGTAAATGCTGTTTAAATAAGCTATAATAAAACCGAAGTTTGGTTTAGGAGGAAATATAATGAATCAAGTTAAAATTTTAGCGTTGGGCGGATTGGATGAAGATGGAAAGAATTGCATGGTCGTTGAAATCAACCATCAAATCATAGTGATTGAAGCAGGATTAAAGTATCCGGATGTTGATCAATTAGGGATTGAGTCGATCATTCCCGATTTTACATACTTAATCGAGAATAAGGACCGCATTGCGGGTATTTTTATCACGCACGGTCATGATGACGTCATGTCCGCTTTGCCGTATTTGTTGAAAAATACCCAAATCCCTGTGTATACTACACCACTGACAGCGCTGATGATTGAAGATCAGTTAAAAGCGCAGAATATCAGCGGTATTAAAGTACACAGAATCAAACGATTTGGTCAAACCGTTCTTAACGGAATCAAAGTGAAGACATTTGGCATGACCCATTCGATTGCGGATGGTTATGGCATTGCAATTGAAACACCGGATGGGTATATTGTTTACACATCGGAATTTATCATTGATTTTGATATCAAGACGGAGTCTTTTACCTGTGACATCACGGAATTTGCCGAAATGGGGAAAAAAGGCGTTTTAACGCTGATGACAGAATCGGTATCTGCCGATCGTGAGGGATTTACATCGCCTCGCCACCGCATTACCAATGAAATCGAGTCGACATTTGAAAAAGTCGGCGGTCGCATTATTGCTATGTTATATGAACAAAATCTGTATCGATTGATTGAAGTCATTGAACTTGCCAACAAATATGATCGTAAGATCGTATTCTATAATGACTCTCAGCGTCAGTATTTAAAACATGTTGAGAAAATGGGCTACTACAAGATTCCGGTCGGATTAGAGATCGTGAAAGAAAAATACAACAATAACATGGACAATGTTTTGGTCATTGTTTCGGCCAGCGGACCCAATGTTTTCCGTACCATGCATAAAATTGCCATGAATGAAGACAATATGATTGAACTAAATCCGGAAGACACCGTGATTATCGCTTCGCCGGTGGTTCCGGGAACCGAAAGAGAAGCCTCCACCATGGAAAATGAACTTTATAAGGAAGGTTGCAAAGTTGTATCACTCGATCATCGCAAAGTTTTGTCGATGCATGGTTCGATTGAGGATATCAAGATGCTCATCAACCTGTTTAAGCCAAAGTATTATATTCCTATTAAAGGACAATATCGTCATTTGGTACACAATGCCAACATCGCATTGAACATGGGATACAATGCCGGGAAGATCATTGTTTTGGATAATGGTCAGGTCGCTCAGTTTGATGATGGAATATTGAAACAGACGTCAACACTGCTTAAGTTAGAAGAAGTCATGATTGATGGAAACACACATCTGGACTCTTCGGGCATGGTATTAAAGGATCGTGAAACCCTTGCGACAGATGGAGCTTTGGTTGTCGGAGTCGTTGTCAACTTTAAAACAAAAGAAGTTATCGGTGGACCGGATGTTCAGTCGCGCGGCGTCATTTATCTCAAAGATGCCGATTATATCGTCAAAGAAGTGGGTAATATCCTGGAACGCACTATCGTTGAGATGGTCAAAGACGGTCGATATGAAAATATGGCGGCCAGAATGGAAGCGAAGGACAAAATCACCCGGTACATCTTAAAAGAGACCGGTAAACGTCCGATGATTTTACCTGCGATCGTAGAGTTGAATATTCAAGAATAGGTGGGGGAAATTATGGCGAGAAGAAAAAAATCAGCAGCAAAAGTCAGAAATGAAGTATTGATCGTAATTTATGCGATGATTTTACTCATGCTGGTCGTAATCGCTTCAAATCAGCTTGGAATCGTCGGCCGGATCATAAACGGTCTTGTTATCGTTTTCTTCGGTCAATATCCTGTCATCGTTTATGTTTTGGTCGTATTAGTATCCGTGTTTTTAATATTCAAAAGAAAACTGCCTTGGTTCAGTTTAAAATCACTGATTGGTATGACCTTGGGACTTCTTACAATACTGCTTTATTTGGCAATTCCAAAGGATGTAACTATCACCGGATTTGTTGTTTTTACTGATTATTTAAAAATGCTTGCTGAGGTTTTCAATCTGGAAGTGTCGGCTAATGGCGGGCTGATCGGGGCATTTATGTTTGGATTGATTTCTTCGATGGTTTCTCGCAGCGGCACAGTAGTGGTGATGATCACGTTGTCTATTATCAGTGCGTATCTGCTCATTGAACCTGCTGTACTGGTTTCAATAAAGAATAAAATCGGAGTAAAGATTCCGGTCAGTAAGCCGGAAGAAATGCCCATGCCTTCAACGCGGTCGATGAGTGATGCGGTTGCTGATCAAAAGGTTAAGAAGACGATCTTCATTAGCAGTGATGAAGTCGCAGCGCCAGTAAAAAATGTTTTGAAAACGGAGCATAAGGTTGTTGAGGAAGTTAAGACAAGTTCAGCTGCCACAGTGAGCAGCATTACGAATTATACTTTGCCGAAGATGTCTTTATTGGATGAAGTTCCCCTTAAAAAAGGTTCAAGTGCGAATACGACAGCAAGTGTCATCAAGGGAAAACGATTGATAGAGATTTTGGGTCAGTTCGGCATCAATGCGACTTTAGTCGGTACTCACATCGGACCTGCTGTAACAAAGTTTGAGGTCCGTCCGGAATCCAATGTAAAAATAAGCAAAATCGCTGCCATTCAGGATAATATCAAGATGGAATTGCAGGCAAAGGATATCCGAATCGAAGCTCCGATTCCGGGCAGAAATGCCGTAGGTGTCGAGGTTCCGAATGTTGAAATGACGCCGGTTCGTCTGATTGAACTGCTGAACACGATCCCTTCCGATAAAACAAATAAGAAACTGCTGTTTATTTTAGGTAAGGATTTGATGGGCAGGCCGGTTTATGGAGAGTTGGATAAAATGCCACATTTACTCGTTGCCGGTGCTACGGGCAGTGGTAAAAGCGTCTGTATAAACTCGATCATAACGACTTTACTGATGAGAACGACGCCGGATGAAGTGAAACTGTTGCTCATCGATCCCAAAAAAGTTGAGTTTACTAATTTCACCCATATACCTCATTTGATTGGACCGGTCATATCCGATGCTGCTGAAGCTTCGCGTTCATTAAAAGTCATCGTCATGATGATGGAAAACCGTTATGAGATTTTTTCGAAAGTCGGTGTAAGAAATATTACAGCGTACAATGAAATGGTCATTGCCAAGCCAGACGAACATTTGGCGGTCATGCCTTGGGTCGTTGTCATTATTGATGAATTGGCTGACTTAATGGTCGTTGCCGGTAAGGATGTAGAAGCAAGTATTCAACGGATCACTCAATTAGCCCGTGCAGCGGGAATTCACTTGATTGTGGCCACTCAGCGGCCTTCTGTGGATGTCATTACCGGAATCATCAAATCTAACATTCCATCCAGAATTGCTTTTGCGGTTTCCAGCGGTGTTGACTCACGTACGATATTGGATCATATCGGTGCTGAACGACTGTTGGGATATGGTGATATGCTCTATATTCCTATCGGAGAACCGGCTTCCATACGTATTCAAGGTGTGTTTGTGTCGGATGATGAAGTGCGCAGGGTAGCTGAAGCTGCCAGTGCTCAAGGTAAGCCGCGATATGATGATGCGTTTATCCGTCTGGAAGGATTGGATAAAAATGAAGGGTTTGTCAATGCGAATGATGATCCTTTGTTTGAAGAAGTAAAAGAATATGTGATTTCAACTCAGAAAGCTTCGACATCTTCGCTTCAGCGCCGTTTTGCTTTAGGATATAACCGGGCAGCACGAATGATTGACGCATTAGAAGAGCAGGGGGTCATAGGCCCTTCACAAGGCAGCCGGCCTAGAGATGTATACGTTAAAAAAGAAGACTAAAAAAGACTGACAGAATTTCTGTCAGTCTTATTTTTATCTTCTGTCTCTGGATTCGAGGGTTTCGATGACGACTTTCTGATTGCCGCCCATCTTTTTCAAGCGTTGAAATACTTTGGGATCGACATGAGAGGCAACTTCGACGAGTGTCGAGTTACGGCTTACTTTGATTTTTCCGACCAAAGCAGGGTCGATTCCGCAGTACATCTCGGTATTACGCAGGATTTTGGCAGCGCTTACGCCTTGACGTTCGCCGATGTTCAGTGAATAACTGCGATATTGGCGTACGGAAGGTTTTTTGACCGTCTTTATTTCAGAGAAACTGTTTTTGGAAACTTGCTGCATCAGTAACACTTTCAGCAAATGGTCTTTGTCCATGCCGCTTTCTGTGATCATGTTGAAGATTTGTTCGATCGTATCCGGAATGGCCTTTTCGGATTGCTGTTCAAGTACTTTCTTGATTTGGTTGAGTTGGATGTGATCCAGTTCATCTTGGGTCGGTAATTCCATGACTTTCGCAGTCAGTTTATTGAATCGGACCAGATTGTCCCAGGCACGTCGTTGATTATTGGATACGATGGTAATCGCTTGTCCTTTTGAACCTGCACGTCCGGTACGTCCGATACGATGGATGTAATACTCATCATCTTGGGGTAAATCATAGTTGATGACCATTTCCATGGAATCGACATCGATACCGCGGGCAGCGACATCCGTCGCAATCAGGAAGCGAATCGTCTGCTTTTTGAATTTATTCATGACAACGGTACGCATCTCTTGTTTCATATCACCATGGATCGCAGCTGCATCCAGATGATTCTTTTGAAGTGTTTCCGCCAAATCATCCACCATTTTTTTCGTATTGCAGAAAATCATGGCTTGAGAAGGCTGATATAATGCGATCAGCTGAAGAAGCAGATCAACTTTGTATGGCTGAGGTACTTCGTAAACCATTTGTTCAATGGCTTCCAAGGTTTTCATTTTCGGTGAAATTGAAATATGCTTGGGATCTTTCATGTAGTTTTCGGTAATGTCCAAAATTGCTTTTGGCATGGTTGCCGAGAACAATGCGGTCGTGCGGGCTTCAGGAATCGATTTTAGGATTTCTTCGATTTCTTCTTTGAATCCCATTTGCAGCATTTCATCCGCTTCATCCAAGACAAGGTAGTTCAGATTTTCAAATCGCAAGGTTTTGCGACGGATATGATCCTGAATACGGCCCGGTGTACCAACGATGATGTCGCCACCTTTTTTAAGTTCGCGGATTTGAACATCGATCGGCTGACCGCCATAGATGGCTACGGTACGGATTCCATCGGAGAACTTCGTAAACTGTCTGAAGTGTTCAACGATCTGCAAAGCCAGTTCACGCGTCGGTGAAAGGATCAGTGCTTGTGGGCGTTTATGATCGGTAGGGACACATTGGGCTAGAATCGGCAAAGCAAAAGCGGCTGTTTTACCAGTGCCGGTCTGACTTTGTCCGATGATGTCCTGACCATTCATCAAGGCCGGAATCGTTTGTTCTTGTATCGCAGTTGCGTCCGTGTAGTTGCAACTTTCAATTGCTCTTAACAGGTTTTGGGGTAGGTTAAATTCGGTAAATTTCATTGAT
>JANJWY010000224.1 GCA_024709285.1 Erysipelotrichaceae bacterium | reverse complement strand
ACCGTCTGAGTTCGGTGAGTAAACAACCAGTTTGCCACCGCCGACTTTTGGAGCCGGAGTACAACCGATTAAGATGGATGTTAGTAAAATAGCTGTTAACATCACTTTAAGCAATCTATTCATGTTTCCTCCTTTGAATCGTGTAAACGATTTCATAACCATATTTTAACGGAATTTTAACAATTCTACAACTCAATTGGCCTCAAATGAACACATAAAATGTATTTTTATTTACAAACTTTCAACAACGTTCAAAACGTTTTAAAAACTGACACATTTTGCATGAAAAAGGCGTATTTAACATGAAATCAACAGAAATCCGCATGCAACCTCAATAAACAAGTGTTATACTGATTACAATGGCTGAGGTGCTTCAATGTCAAAAACAAACATCATCAAAGATCTCACATCACAACTGACTCAAATGAACTTTGTTTGCTCATATCATCCGAAAAACGATATCTATTCAGATATGTTTTTTGACTGTCAGCACAGTGATGAAGAACCTGCGAAAATCAATCTGGTATTATCCGTTTCGATCGATGAAAAACATAAGCAACTGACATACCATCATCGCATCAGCGAATATACAGTCACTGATAAGTTTAAAAATGTCCGGCTTTCCCCACCGATTGAAGGATTTCACCAGTTTGTCAGCTATCAGACCGTTACCGGCAAAACAAAGCATATTTACCTCGACCCTGAGGAAATTGCTGATTTATTTAAACAAAGCTGTGAAAAATACGGTTTCACGTTTGTCCGAAAAGAACTGGCTACACCTTCTCAAACCAATGAAACCGCAAAAAAACGCTCTTATAAGCAGAGCGTTCCGACATTGACGATCGTAACCTTATTGATCCTGTCCGCACTGTCCCTGCTTTTTCAACTCACACCCCGCGACTGGATCATCAGTCTTGTCTTATCGATCGTATTTATTCTGAGCATACAGATGATCCCAAAACGAAAATGGCCGCTGATTACCGGATGGCTCATCATGCAAGTATTGATTTGGCTTTTATACTAGTCAATTCATCCAACCAGAGCAAGAAATCTTGAGTGACTTGCTCTTTTATTTGCTCTTGAAGCAACTCATGCCGTACAGCGGGGTATATTTTTGAATGAACATTTCGATAACCTTCTTTTTGTAATGTATTAACCGCATGATCAACACCCTTTTTCAAACCGGCAGGAACATCAAACTCACCGGTCACAAATTGAATCGGTAAATCCGGACGCATGATTGACCAGTCTTTCGACCGATAAACATCCAACAGTCCGTCAAACAAATCCTTATACCCTTGGGCAGGCAAAACAAATCCGCAACGAGGATCAGCGATATAACGGTCGACATTGGCTTCATCGACGCTCAGCCAGTCAAACGGTGTGCGATTAGGCGCAAGCGGTTTGTTAAAAGGATCAAAAATCATATGAAACAACAGACCGCACGGACGCTTACCTCGAATCACTGAAAGGATCTGTGCAAGAAACCTGCCGATGTATACCATGGGTGAA
Source organism: Erysipelotrichaceae bacterium (assembly GCA_024709285.1). Lineage (GTDB taxonomy): Bacteria > Bacillota_I > Bacilli_A > Erysipelotrichales > Erysipelotrichaceae > UBA2227. Next base: position 2,157 of record JANJWY010000224.1, on the reverse strand, counting down.
TATGCAGATGATCCGGACAGATAAACACCGCTCAGCTCATTTTCAAAACGCTTCAAATAACTGCGCGCCACCAACGAGCCCATACTGTGACCAAACAAGTAAATATCCAACGGACCGGTTTTCAGTTTCGCCTGATATATGACTCGCTGTAAATCTTCGACATTGACCACCCAGCCATTATCCTTAGCGAAGTAACCGTAAATCTTACCGTCATAAGGACTGTCCCCATGTCCCCGATGATCCGGACTTAAAACAGCATATCCCTGTTCAAACAGTGCTTGTGCAAAATCCTGATAACGATGGCGATGCTCCATCAGTCCGTGAAATATCACGACAAGCGCTTTGGGTGATGGCGGTATATACAAAGATGATGTAATCGTCTGTCCGTCAAATTCTGAGATCGTCTTTAAGATTTCCATAATGAACCTCGCTTTTCTTTCATCATAAGAAACTATTTGTGAATAGTCAAAGAAAATGTGTTAAAATACACGCGGTGATACCATGAAAATAACCGGAATCGTAACCGAGTACAATCCGTTTCACAACGGCCATCAATATCATATCGAAAAAACCCGACAAATGACTCAGCCGGATGTTTTAGTTGCGGTGATGTCCGGACATTTTGTTCAGCGCGGAGAACCTGCCATCTGTGATAAATGGCTACGCACGGAAATCGCCCTTCGCCACGGTGTCGATCTGGTCATCGAACTGCCCATCGCCTTTGCTACCCAAAGCGCACACACCTTCGCACAGAAATCCGTTGAAATCCTCGCTCTGGCTCAAGCCAGCGACATCGTTTTTGGCAGTGAGTCTAATGATTTGGAAACGATCAAAGAAATCGCCAGCCTCAACATCAACATTGACGGACTGAAGGAAAGCATGCGCACCGGCAACAGCTATCCCAAAGCCATTGGACTGTTATCCGGAGAATATGATCCTAATGATATCTTAGGCATCGGTTATTGCCGCGCAGCAAGTCAGTTCAACCTTACTCCGCACACCATTCAACGTACCAACAGTTATCACAGCACCGATACCGAAAACTCTATTGCCAGTGCCACGGCCATCCGTAAAGCACTGAAAGAACATCGTGACATCTCACATATGACACCGATGCATTTGCTGAAAGAACAGTCCGTTTATCCGGATTGGCAACTATATTATCCACTTCTTAAGCACCTGTTGCTCACCCTTCCTAAAACGATCCTTCAGGAAGTCTTCCTTGTCAGCGAAGGAATTGAATCCCATATGATCAAACAAGCAGTAATCTATGATGATGCGAATCAGTTTATCGATGCCTGTGTCAATCGCAGATACAGTAAAGCGCGCATTCAACGCACCATGGTCCATCTGCTGTTGCATCATACCAAAAAGAACATAAAAGAACTGCCACCGATTGATACATTAAGAGTTTTAGGATTTAATCAAAATGGGCTCAAAGCCCTGCAAATGTATAAAGAAAAAGGAATCCGGGTCGCTTCCCGTTTCAACCAGATACCGCTTCCCTATCGGAAAATGGAGCACAAGGCAACCCAAGTCTATGCATCCGTATTTGACACAAAAGAAAAGGACCGCATCATTTCTCGCGAAAGTCAGGGTCCTGTAATCATCGAAATCTAGCGCAATCGCGCTTTTTTGTTTTACTCGTCCGACTGTACGTTATGATACACGTTTTGAACATCATCGATCTCATCGATCATACCCATCAGACGTTCAAACATCTGCTTATCCTCATCGCTCTGCAGTGACACATAATCCTGTGGCAACAAAGTGTTTTCCAGTGTTGTGAATTCACATTCCGGCAGAATCGTCTCTACCGCATCCTTCGCCTTATACAAATCCGTCGGCTCGACGTACAGTGTCATATGCCCGTCTTCCATCTCCAAATCCTTGACATCGACCTCATGTTCGATCAAAGCTTCCAACATTCTGTCTTCATCATCATAAACAAAAGACAAAATGCCCAAAGAATCATACGTATGCAACACGCTGCCCTGAACCCCGATTTTCGACTTTGATTTATTAAAACAGTTACGGATTTCACTGTACGTACGATTGACATTATCCGTCAGACAATCGATGACAACCGTCGATGCTCCCGGACCAAAACCTTCATAACGGACATCGGTATATTGTTCCGCTCCTCCGCCCTTCGCC
>JANJWY010000198.1 GCA_024709285.1 Erysipelotrichaceae bacterium | reverse complement strand
AGACGAGCAAATCAAATTTGAACAAGTCAATCGGGCAGTCAGTAAAAAAGAACGCTCTGCCGGATATGTCGTTTCTATGCTCAACCCCATGATGAACCTGCTTCTTAACATGGGATTAATCATGATCTTATACTTCGGTGCGATCCGTGTCAGTCAGGGACTGAGTCAAACCGGAAGCATCATTGCATTTCTAACCTATTTCACCCTCATCCTAATGTCATTTCTGGCGTTGAATCGCATTTTCCTAATGTATTCAAGAGCCAATGCCTCTGCGATAAGAGTTGTTGAAATACTTGATCGAGAGGATGCATTCGAGGTCATCGATGCCGAAACCGTTCCAAGTGATATGCACATTGAGTTTAGAAATGTTGATTTCTCATACAATAAGACCAAGAATCATTTGGAAAACATATCTTTTGAAATTAAACGTAATCAGACCTTTGGTATCATCGGATCAACGGGCAGCGGAAAATCTACGATTGCTCAATTGTTATTAAGGTTTTACGATGTTGATTCAGGTCAGATTCTGATCAATGGTAAAAACATTAAATCTTACGATCTTAAAGAACTTCGCTCGATGTTTGGTGTTGTTCTTCAAAATGACGCTCTCTTCTCCTCGACTGTGTCGGACAATATCCGTTTTGGAAGACATGTTGACGATGAATCTTTGATGAATGCGGCCGATATGGCACAGGCCACCGAGTTTATCGATAAGCTTCAAGGAAAATATAAGCAGGAAGTATTGCGTGGCGGTGCGAATTTTTCGGGTGGTCAAAAGCAGCGCATGCTTATTGCCAGAGCTTTGGCAGACCATCCGGAAATCCTTATTTTCGATGATGCTTCCAGTGCTCTTGACTACAAAACGGATGCGACCCTGCGCAACAGATTGCGCAAAAGCGGTATGTCCACAGTCATTTTGATCGCGCAACGCGTATCCACCGTGCTTAATGCCGATCAGATTCTGGTTATTGAAGAAGGTCGGATCGTCGGTTTGGGTTCACATGAACAGCTCATACGCGAATGCGATGTGTATCGCGAACTTGTAGAACTTCAGTTAGGAGGTAAGGAATATGTCAATGCCTAGAGGCGGTGGCGGTCCGATCAGCGATGCGATCGATAAACCGCAAAACACCAAAGCCACGCTGATGAAATTGATGAAATACATCAGGGCTCAACGATGGTTGTTTGTATTGGCCATAATCCTATCCGTTTCAGCCAATGCTTTACAACTGATCGGACCCTATCTGACCGGTCAGATCATAGATTATATCCGAATGGGTGATTTCACATTGACATGGCCGAAAATTCAGCAGGTCATCCTACTGATGATCATCTTCTACGTGTTCTCAGCAGCGATGATGTATGTCTTGCAAATACTGATGATCACCATCTCCCAGCGCATCGTTGTCAGCATGCGTAAAGATTTATTTGAAAAATTCACTTCCTTACCGGTCAGTTATTTTGACCGTCATCAAATCGGTGATATGCTTAGCCGGATGTCCTATGATATCGACACGATCAATACATCCATGTCCTCTGATGTGGTACAACTGTTTGGCAGTATCATCACGGTCATCGGAGCTTTCGGCATGATGGCTTTCATATCACCTCTGCTATTGCTCGTATTCATCATAACGATTCCTGCTTCCATCTTTACAACGCGCTACTTAGCCAAAAAAACGCGTCCGCTCTTCAGGATCCGCTCGCGTAAATTGGGTGATTTGAACGGTTTTATCGAAGAAACGATTTCCGGTCAGAAAACCGTGAAGGCATACAGCCAGCAAGATAAGATGATTGAAGAATTCAAGTCGAAAAACTTAGATGCTTCGGAAGCCTATTACAAAGCGGATTACTATGGAAGCATGACCGGACCAGCCATATCTTTAATCAATAATATCTCCATGGCGTTGATCAGTTTGTTTGGCTCACTTCTTTACTTGTTTAAATATATTACACTTGGGAATATTTCTTCATTCTTACTTTACTCACGCAAGTTCTCCGGTCCGATCAATGAAGCTGCCAATATCGTTGCTGAACTGCAATCGACCTTAGCCGCATCCGAGCGTGTGTTCAGAGTGTTGGAAAGTGAAAATGAAACCGAGGATCTTGTTACGCAGTTATATCCGAAAACCGAGACCGGGGAAGTCATTTTCGAAGATGTCAATTTTGGATACACGAAAGATGTTTTGGTCATCAAGAATTTGAACCTTCATGTAGCTCCGGGTAGCATCGTTGCAATCGTCGGTCAGACCGGTGCCGGGAAAACGACGATGATCAACTTGCTTATGCGCTTTTATGATGTGGACAGCGGAAGAATCCTGATAGATGGAGTGGACATTCATAGTACGAAACGAAAAGACTTGAGAGAGCAGTTTGCCATGGTTTTACAGGATTCTTGGCTGTTCTATGGATCGATTGTCGAAAATATTTCCTACGGTCATCCGGATGCAACGTTAGATGATGTTATCCGCATTGCCAAAGAGGTCAATATTCACCATTTTATTGAGCGTTTGCCTCAAGGATATGATACGATTATTACCGATGATGGCATCAATATTTCCAAAGGTCAGAAGCAGTTGATCACCATTGCCAGAGCGATGCTTCAAGATCGTAAGATGATCATTTTGGATGAGGCGACCAGCAATGTCGATACGCGTACGGAAATGAAAATTCAGAAGGCCATGCGCAAGCTGATGGAAGGGAAGACGTGCTTTGTGATTGCTCACCGGTTGAGCACCATCAAAAATGCCGATGTGATTTTGGTTGTGGATGATGGCAACATCGTTGAAAAAGGAACGCATGATTCCCTGATGGAAGAAAAAGGGTATTATTATCAGATGTTTATGTCTCAATTTGAGTAGAAAGAGGGTAATATGGCATTTTCACTTGTAGTGGTTGGCGGAGTTGCTGTGGTTTTGTTTCTGTTTCTGGCAGTAGCCTTAATCTCAAAACGATAATAATGGACATAACCTCGGTCATTCATTTCTACGGAACTAAAGACTTGGCTATATGCCATGACTTTTATGTGAACAAACTCGGATTTTCCTTAGTTAAGGATCAGGGAGTATGTCATATCTATCAGTTGACCGATACATCGTTTATCGGATTCTGTGAACACATCCCCGTGGTTGCTCAACCGCGCAGTCCGATCATTACGTTTGTGGTCAATGATGTCCATGCGGTATATGATGCGTGGGAAAAGTGGATGAACATTGAACGTCCGACGATATCACTGAAGTTTCAGATCGAACATTTCTTTGCGGAAGATCCCAATGGATATACTTTGGAAGTTCAACGCTTTTTGTAAAATTCTTGTCAAATTAACCAAATATCGGTATAGTAAGAAGTATGAAAAAACGAATCAATCGAAAACTGCGCAGAAGAAATTTGACGGTTCTGGCTATGATGGTCTGGATCCTGGCTTTTGGCAGTTTTTATTTTGTTCGGATGATTCCTCGATGGATTCAGCAGAGCTATATGAGAAACCACCGGATGATCGTTTTATCCCAACATTTCACTAATAACGTTATGGATTATCTGAATCACCCCTGGCATCGCTATGATTTCGATCAAGGGGATGTCGTTCTTTATGATAGCGGAAAGTTCGGAATTTTATTGGATGGTCATCATAGCAAACTGACCGAAGTGCTCAATCTTGAATTTGATGTAATGGATAAGGGATTGTATCCAAACTTCCGCTATGTACTTATTGATGGTTCGCAATGGCATGACTTACTGGACTTACTGCCCGATCGCAGTTATAAAGCCGAGCATTTCGGTATCAGGGAAACGGTTAGTGCATTTGATTATAATAAGGACGGTCTTTCAGACGCGAAGAACTTTGTTTCAGGTGGTCGTGAAGGGGCGTACAGCCTGTTGGAATATGTGGATAAATACTATTGGAACTCGTATCCGCCAGAGGGTGAAGGTGTATGCACCGATGTCATTTGGATGGCCTATAAGGATGCCGGATACACGTTGCGCCGGATGGTCAATAAGGACATTGAGGAAAACTTGGAGGCTTACTGGCGGATCACTACACCGGATACGGCGATTGATTTCCGCAGAGTAAACAATTTATACATTTATCTGCGACGCAAAGCCATTGAGCTTACGCCGGACCTGACGCAGGTCGAACAGTGGCAACCAGGCGATATCGTCGTGTTTTGGGGAAGTCATATCGGCATCGTTTCAGATAAGCGCGATCGTTATGGCGTACCTTATATGATTCATCATGGCGGCGGACTAAACCGCGAGGAATCAGCTATGCACAGACAGCCGATCTTGGGTCATTTCCGCTTTGATGCTTCCCGATTAGACCCGGAAGATTTGATTCCGTGGCAATGAAACAACACGAATAATATTCAGAGTTATTTCAGTATTTTCTTGATGCGACACACGTGATCCTCGTGTATAATATAACTATTCAAGCGGATATTCCATGCGCCAATACCGAAATCATCTTGTTGATTTCAACCTTGGAGTAACAACCGATTGAAATTCCTTGACATGGTTTCTTATCCTTTCTTAAAAGTTGCATGCCCGCGCATGCAACTTTTTACTTGATGTGTTAAAATGGAAACATTGAAATCAGGAGAATACGATGGAACTTGGATTTATTTTGTTTTGGCAAATTGCTTTAATGTTTGTCATGATGATGATGGGATATGGAATGTACAAAATTAAAAGACTCTCATCTGTCGGAAGTAAGGAAATGGGAGCTCTTTTACTGTATGTGGTCACGCCTATCATTATTATGCGCGCTTACACAGTCGAATATACGGCTGAGCGCGCGTTCAATATGTTGATTGCCTTAGCCTTGGCACTGTTTTCAGTCTTGTTGTCAATCGTGATTTCCAAAATCATTTTCAAACAAGAAGGAATAGAAAATTTTTCCGCAACTTATTCCAATGCGGGGTTTATGGGTATTCCGTTGGTTCAGGCAACCTTAGGATCTGAAGCCGTATTTTATCTATCCGCATACCTGGCAGTCATGGTATTTATTCAGTGGATACTGGGAGTCGTTATGATTACCGGGGACAAGACACATACATCGATAAAGCGAGTATTGACTAATCCGGTCATCTTGGGAATCTTAGGCGGGTTAGCTATATTCTTTATGCAAGTTTCATTGCCTAAATTTATTTTGGACGTGTTTAATATTATTTCCGGAATGAATTCACCGCTGGCGATGCTGGTACTTGGGGTGTACTTGGCTCAGATTCAATGGGTCAGTCTGGTGAACAGTTGGAAAATCGTGGGCGTATCTTTCGTACGCTTATTACTCATACCGTTGATCATCGGCAGTCTGATGATATTCATCAGTAATGATTATTATATGATTAAAATGGTGACGCTGATCGCATTCAGTGCTCCGGTCGGATTCAGTGTGGCAATACTGGCACAACAGTTTGACAAAGATTACTTTCAGGCAGTTCGCTATATTTGCCATTCAACGTTGTTTTCAATTATTACGATGCCGATTATGGTGGTGTTGATGGATATGATTTGGAGGAATTTCGGATGAACTATCGGTTGGTGATGTGTGACTTGGACGGGACATTGTTGACAG
>JANJWY010000056.1 GCA_024709285.1 Erysipelotrichaceae bacterium | reverse complement strand
CGCCGCCAGCGTTCATCCTGAGCCAGGATCAAACTCTCCATTTGATCTGCTCATTATTTTTTTAAACTCTGACGAGTTAAATTTTAAAATTTTTGTCTTGTACTTGATGTTTCCTATTTAGTTTTCAAAGATCAATCGGCTCTCGCACTTTTGTCGGTGCCTTATTATATTAACAAATGAGGCACCATAAGTCAACCAAAATTAACTCCTTTTTAAGCTTTTTTTCATAAGATTTTCTACCTGTCCGAATGCGTCACTGTTTCTTCTTGAAATCCCTCAAATACTCCTGAAACAACCCCTCAATGATAACTTTGTCAAAAGGAACCTCCTCATTTTCAATCATCAGCAACAACTGATCCAAGGATTCCCGAACGATTTCAATGATATCCGACGAATAATTCATCTGGTCACGATGCAAATCAAATTCATCTTCATCGAGTACATCGACCGCACGATTCGGATAAACCTTCACATCCAAATCATAATCAATGTTCTTGATCGCCTCACCATCAAACACACTGGGAGAGGCAAGATTACAATAATAATAAATACCCGTCTTCCGGATCATCGAAATGATATTGAACCACTTATCCGGATAGAAGAAACAAATCGCTGGTTCACGCGTATACCAGCTGCGCCCGTCCGACTCCGTCACCCATGTTTTATGGGTAACAACAATCGTGACATCTTCCTGCGCACGCAAAACAAGGCCCTTCGCCCATGTGCGATGCAACGTTCCATCATGCTTATAACTCTGAATAAAAACATTGGTTCCGACATTAGGCAACACAGACATCCCTCCTTTGCGCTTTATCATTATATCTTATATGAAATAACTTGAAAACCTTAAATATTCGATTCATAATAAAAGAAACCTCTTGCGAGGTTTAAGTCAACTGCGAATACGTAATCTAGGCAATAACATCGTCACGACGATCAAGGCAACGATCATGGTCGGAATCATGTACCAGCCATTATAGGCCAATGATCCCCACCAGGTCACTCCATAATACAAAACCCCGGAAAGCGTATGGGATGCCAGACGGATAAGATTGACCACAATGATTCCCCAAAGAAACGTAAACTTTCCGATTTTTGCTGATGGCACCAAACAGGCAATACCATAAATCCCAAAAGCAAGCAGGTAATCCAGAAAGAACTGGAACCAATTCAGAAACCACATCGCACCCGTCATCCACTGAAGTAAAACTGACATCAGTCCAACCGCAATGCCTTTTTTCCACCCCAGGTCATAACTGGCTAAAACCAGAGCTACAACGCCCAATCCTAAGGTCCCGCCTTGAGGCATCTTGAAGATACCGATCATATTGGACAAGTAGTCCAAAACGATAAACATAGCTAAATAAGCCGACATCTTAACTAGATCTCTTGTACTCATAAAAAAACACCTCCGTTTGAGAAGAGGCGTAAGGAAAAAAACACGGAACTCCCTACGCTAGCTTTATCTAGATCAGGTGATTAAGGGTTTGTTTGCACATCTCAGCTGACGCTCCCCTGTTCACATCATGATTATATCATAACCGAAAAAGAAACAAAAGAAAGGAACTCTGCCATGTATCAATACGAAGGAAAACCTGCGGATCGCATTGAAGCGTATCAGCTGTTACTCGCCCAAGCACAGGCACTGCTTGAAGGAGAGTCAGATTTTATCGCCAACTGCGCAAACATCAGTGCTTTACTCAATCTTTTTTTAGAGAAGATCAATTGGGTTGGCTTTTATTTAAACAAAAATCAGGAACTTGTCCTTGGTCCGTTCCAAGGAAACCCGGCGTGCGTACGCATTCCGTTTGACCGAGGTGTCTGTGGAAAAGCAGCAAGTACAAAAACAGTTCAAAGAATTGACAATGTCCACTTATTCCCTGGACACATCGCATGTGACTCTGCCTCAAACAGCGAACTCGTCATACCTCTGATCAAAGACGAAAAAGTCATCGGTGTCCTTGATATTGATTCTCCGGTTTTCTCCCGATTTGACACAACGGATATTACCTGGTTAAGTAAAATCACCGATTTACTGACCGATTCTCTAACAGACTGACCTTCGGGTCTTTTTTTATACTATATATAGAAAGAAAAAAGCGCATTTGCGCTATATGTGTTTAACCATTTTAATATGTGGGCAAAACTGATCCATATAAACATCTCCGACTTGAATATATCCCAGTTTCTCATAAAATCCGACTGCTGTACATTGTGCGGAAAGTTCAATCGCATTTGCACCCAAATGCTTCGCATGATTTTGTAAAGCATCCATAACCGTTTTACCGATGTTTTTCTGACGCCATTCTTTAATCACAGCGATACGACCGATCATATAAATCCCCAAACGATCCGTCTGATACATTCGTCCGACTGCGACCGGCTGATCATTTTCCCAGACTTCGATATGCCAAGCCGTTTCATCGATATCATCAAACTCATCCGAGAAGCCTTGTTCATTTACAAACACAGACACACGAATATCTTTCGCTATTGTAGTATTCTCAATTCCCTGAACGATTTTAACCCTGCACATCCACTGACTCCTTATTCATCCGATGAATCAATCGCAGATTCTTGACAATCATATCACTCATCCACTCCGGCTTGATCTTCTCAAACTCATCCTCAAACTGATACCAGTTCCACGGTACCGGCCATGTTCCATCTGCGTTCGGTGTTTCCATCAGCCAAACCGACTCCACCTTCAAAATATCGATAAAGTCCAAGAAAAACGGAAGATGAAAGTTGGGAAAGAATACCGAAGGTCGCAACACATAATCCAAACGGTCGCCTTCAGAAAAATCCTTACAGCCCCGTCGGATTTGTTTTTTTACTTTGTCAATGAGAGCATCGGATAGTTCCATGTCAGCCATCCATGCATATTGAACAGCCCGAACCAACACATTTAAATCATGCATTTCCAAATCACCATCAGCCAGAAAGTAAGTAAATATTTCTTCCAGTCTTTTTTTAGCCTGGAAATCATTTGTAACTAAGAACAAAAACCCATATAAAGCCGCACTGGGATTATATATCCCAGAATTCTTATCCGGATCATAATTCCACCAGATGGCCCTTGGATAATCATTATTAGACTCGATGCAAGATTTAAACCAATGTCCCTCTTTATGTTGTGTATTCGATAAATATGCCACCAAGTCCGACACGATGTCCAACTGCTTATTCCAACAGCTGATTTCTGTTAACAGTTCCGTCGCTACCCAACATGCAATGGGAGATGAATCAGGATTGCGGACATCCGGTTCCAACCCATGTCCGAATCCGCCGTCCGCATTTTGAAACTTCCTCAACTCTTCCAAAACAACGGAAACACTCGCATTTTCAAAATGATATTTAAAACGTGCTATGTCCAACGGACGGCCATGGCTCATCAGCCAGTCAATACTTTTCATATTACTTCTCCAGATCGAGCAGCCGTTGTTTTAATTCAAGCCCTCCTGCAAATCCAACCAGACTGCCATTGGATCCAATGACCCGATGACAGGGTACGACAATCATACACGGATTATGATTCATTGCATTGCCAATCGCCCGAGCACCCTTCGGATTTCCGATACGACGTGCCAATTCACCATAAGAAACGGTTTCTCCGAATCCTACTTTCATCAACTCAACAAACACTTTCTTACGAAAATCAGTTGCATTTATATCCAATACAAAATCAAATGTTGTTCGCTTTCCGTCACGATACTCCATCATCTGCAAAATCGCTTTATGCACCTCACCCGAACCCGGATTTTCCTCTAAACGATCAAAACTGAAATCAACCTTCTCAACCGCATCTTCTCTTCCCTCGACGATCAAAGAACCATCAAAAAAAGAGCAAACAGCTTTGTTCATACCACCCGCTCCTTTATCCACGCAACCGCCTCATCGACAGCCACTTGCATTTCAAAAAATTTCACCTGTGCCTTACCGATCATAAAATTCTTCACCAGATTTTTATGTTCAAGCACTAATCCGATATGCTTAAAATCATCAGAATCATAATCAATATCCAGGTATTTCTGCCAAATCCGACCGCCACTGCTTTCAACGGCTCCACCCTGAAGAATGACAGCCCGCTTCGAGCTGATGGACTCAGCCAGATGCAATGCTGTGCAACTGTCATATCCGACACCCAGCAACAGTACTTGGGCTTTCAGGTCATAACAGGCACCCAACGGAGATTCTTTACCCAAAGGAAAATCGAGATCATGATGACGGCAAATGAATCGGGCATACTTCCCCATCGCACAAAATGCGGCAGACGGATGATGTGTCATTACACTTCCCTCCCGACGCCGGATACTTTCCGATATGATACCCATCTTACTGACATCACTGTGATTGACATGAAAAGACGGATGAGACTTTCGAACGACATCAAAAAGATTGATGGCTATCGGAGGATTTTGCCAATAGGCAGGTTCACTGTTATCCGGTGATTGCATCGGTACGACAATCGTTCCTTCATAGCCGACAACTTCGAGTAATGCATCCACAACGGTCTGAGCACCACCGCAAACATAACCAAAAGCGCGCAAAGATGAATGAACCATTAAAGTCATTCCTTCGGTAATACCGTTGGCACGCAATTGATCAATGATTTGCTGGCGGGTGATGACCGCACGGATTTCATTACTCAATAATGTCATTTAACTGCAACCAGTCCTTTAGTGTTGAATATTTGATAGCTCCGGTTTTCGATTCGATTAGTACGCCATTTTTAAATATATACGTCGTCGGCGTCCATCGTGCTTCCACCAAATATTTCTCAATCAGTGAATTTACATCGGTATTGACATCTGAATCCAATTCAACATAGTAAATTTCTACATCGTAATTTTTAACGATCTCACGGACGATCGGTTTATATTCCTTACAGGCAGAACAAGTCGAAATGCCTATGACCAAAACCATGGACTCAGCAGCATCTAAGCGCTCAATTGCATCACTGGCTTTGATAGACGTTACATCACTGCCAGTCGTACAGCCGGCCAATACGGTAATCAGTAAGATAAATAGAACTATGTATTTTTTCATGCTTTTTTCTCCCTGTCATGTGCCAGCTTACTGGCTGCAGCTGCTGCAATCGCACCAACGATGTCATCTAAAAATGTATTGCATTGACTTGTGTGCTCATTCAGTTTTCCAATGATACCTGGCTTAACTTTATCAATATAACCGAAATTCGTCAATGCGATCGATCCATACAAATTACATATGCCATAAGCCAAGACTTCATCAACTCCATATAACGAATAGTCATCCATGATCAACTGATTGAACCGTTCATCAGCAAAAGCACCTTGTTCAGTCAGCATATCGATCCGAATACCCGTAATAATGGCATGTTGGACTTCCCGCTTATTTAAAACGCTATCGACATAAAATTCGATACGATCGAGTGTTAAATCAGCGATATAACGTTTTTGCAAATAATAGACGCAATCGATGATATCCGTCTTTTCAACACCGCGCTGCTTTAATA
>JANJWY010000141.1 GCA_024709285.1 Erysipelotrichaceae bacterium | reverse complement strand
GCATTGCTTGCGGCGATTTTCTTGAATGAGTCGTTATCATTGCGTCAGTGGTTGGCGATTGCGGTGGTGGCCATCGGGGTTTGGATGGTTCAGTTGCGTAAAAATTAATGAACACTAGCATTTTAGGTTTATTATGATGTGCAACTCATGGTTGCGTATCTTAAAGGTTTAGTAGGTGGAATGCAACCTGAGTACCAGGTATGATGTGAGCATACATTGTAAGGAGAAATCATATGAACATCGGCGAAAAAATTCAACAGCTTCGAAAAGCAAAGAACTTATCTCAAGAGCAATTGGCAGTTCAACTGGAGGTTTCCAGACAGGCTGTATCAAAGTGGGAACTGAATGAATCCACTCCGGATACAGACAAAATCATACTGATCAGCAAAATATTCTCAGTTTCTACGGATTATCTATTACTTGAAAATCCAGAAGTTGTAAATGTCATTGAAACGGAAGTCAAGATTGACAATGATCTTCAGCGATCAAAGTCCATGACGATAGCAGCATTATTTATCAGTATTCTCGGTTTGATCATAACTTTTACTCCGAAACCTTCTATATTGATTATGGTTTCATATTGGGAATGTCCATTCAAGTTGGAGCTTTTGTCTTTTTTGAAATCATGATTCAAAACATTGAGCCAAACATTTACCATAAGGCCAGAAAGCGTTTTTATCTGATTGATATTTGGTTATTCATGTTTTTTCCGACTGCACTCTTCGCATCCTCTGTTTTACGGGATATATGGGATATATTTTACTGGGGATATGGATTTATTCCCGTGTATATTGTCTTATCTACGATTATTTCTGTCGCAATTAACAAATTATATCGTCCGAGAAGGACTTAAAGCTGGTTTACAGAACATGCCTTATGAAAGGTTGCTTCTTGTATTTTACTAACACATCTGTTATGATAATATGGCATTAAGAAAGGAGGATCCCAATGCTCGATATTCTCTTGATGATAGTGGCCGGACTATTAATACTTCTATCACTTCTGCAAAGCGGAAAATCCGAAGGAATCAGCAGTGCCTTTACGGGTAGCGGCGGACTTAACTTATTTGCCAATGTTAAAGAGCGTGGACCGGAAAAGGTCATCTCTACTATAACAATGGTTGTGGGTATATCCTTCTTTGTACTAGTTATCTTAGTAAGAATCTTTTAGGCCGCATGGCCTTTTTTTTATAGACAGGGGGTGCAATCAATGGATTTGCGCTTGAAAATAATCGACCTGCTTGAGTTACGCGAAGTTTCGCCAATGACCATACTTGAGTGGGCTGAGTATCTCGGAATGACCGAGGAAGAAAAGTATGTTGAATTACAACAGACGTTGAACAAACTTGAAGATGACGTGGTTTTAGTGCGTTCGAAGAAAGAACGTTATTTACTGGCTGAGGATGCCGGGGTGAAGAAAGGAACACTTTCAATCAATCCCAAAGGTTTTGGTTTTGTTTCGGTAGAAGAAGGCGATGACGTCTATATTCCGATGGATGGAATTGAAACGGCGATGAGCGGCGATGAAGTCGTTGTGCGTGTTTTTCAAAGGCAGAACGGAACGTCTGATGGAGAGATCATTCGTATCTTAAAACGGAACACATTGCAGATTCTGGGTACGATTCGCTTCATAAAGAAGAAACTGACATTCGTTGCTCAGGATGTACGATTGGGATTTGTCCGCTTTGTATATCCACCGAAACTGAAACTTGTCGAAGGGCATGTCGTTTTGGCGAAAATTTTGAAGTATGAACGACCGATGTTGGTCGAAGGTGTTGAAATCTTGGGTCATGTCAATGATCCGGGCGTCGATATTTTGGCAGTGTTAATGGAGTACAACATCTTTCCGAAGTTTCCTCAGGAAGCGTTGGATATGGCCAATGCCATCAGTAAGGATGTTGTTATTGAGGAAGGTCGTTTGGATCTGACTGATAAACTCACGATTACGATTGATGGTGAGGATGCGAAGGATTTGGATGATGCGATCACCATTGAGAAAGTCGGAGATAAGTATCGGTTAGGTGTCCATATTGCGGATGTATCGTATTATGTAAAAGAGAACTCTCCGCTGGATCATGAAGCATTTGAACGCGGAACTTCGGTCTATGTTGTGGATCGGGTCGTTCCGATGTTGCCCCACATTCTTTCCAATGGCATTTGCTCATTGAATCCCAACGAAAAGCGCTACGCATTAAGCTGTATCATGGACATTGAAACCAATGGTGAAGTCAGTGATTATCAGCTGACTGCTTCGGTCATTGAGTCGGACTATCGGATGACGTATACTGCGGTCAATAAAATGATTCATGGGGATGAACAGACGAAGTCTGAATATCCTGCGTTGATTGAGATGGTTGAACAGATGGCGGATTGTGCTTCGCGCATACGTACGCGCAGAGAAGGTTTGGGTGCCATTGATTTTGAAATGGAAGAAGCAAAAATTTTAGTTGATGAACAAGGCCACATCTCTCAGATATTGAAAAGAGAACGGTTTGAGGCTGAGAAGCTGATTGAGGACTTTATGGTGTGTGCCAATGAGACTGTGGCGAAGCATACCAAGTGGAGTCAGGTGCCATCGCTATACCGGATTCATGAAGTGCCAAGCAAAAAGAAGATGCAGGCCTATGCCAAAATCGTCGGTTTATTGGGATATAAGATGAAGGGATCGATGGATGCGGTCAAACCGCTTGCACTCAGGAAGATTCTCGAGCACTTTGAGGGTCATGATGAATTTCCGGTCGTATCTCGGATGATGTTGAGAAGCATGCAGAAGGCCAAATATGATCCCTCTCCGATTGGGCATTTTGGTTTAGGGCTTGAAGATTACACGCACTTCACCTCGCCGATCCGACGCTATCCGGATTTAGTCGTACATCGGATATTACGGAAATATGTATTCGGTACTCCGGACATTGCGAAGATGGCTGTGGATGAAGAGCGTTTAAAAGTGATTGCTGAGCAGTCAAGTTTTAAGGAGCGCAATGCGGTCGATGCGGAGCGTGAAATTGAGAATATGAAGAAGGCTGAGTACATGGAAGAGCACATCGGGATGATTGCGGATGGTGTGATCAGCGGTGTGACGAAGTTCGGGTTCTTTGTTGAACTTGAAAACACGATTGAAGGCTTGGTTCATATCCAATCGCTGGAAGACGATTATTATGAATTTGACGCAGCGTCGATGCGTCTGACCGGTAAGAATACGCGCAAAGAGTTCCGTTTGGGACAGAAGGTGCGAATCAAAGTAAAGGCGGCCAATAAGACACAAAGAACGGTAGATTTTACTTATCTGCCGGCGAAAAAACCGCGTAAATAGTGTATACTAAAACGTGCAGGGAGGGATTTCTGTGAGTGTAAAAGTCGTGTCCGTGAACCGTCGCGCGTATCATGAATATTTTGTCGAAGAGAAGTTTGAGGCAGGGATGGTATTGGTAGGTACGGAGATCAAATCGATCCGTCGCGGTTCGGTTCAGTTTAAGGATGCTTATATTCATTTTGTCAATCATGAGGCTTATATACGGGATATGTATATTGCTCAATATGAGTTTGGCAATCGCAATAATCATGAGGAAACCAGGGAGCGCAAGCTGCTTATGCATCGTCATGAGATTTTAAAGTTGGAAAAAAAGGTCAAACTGAAAGGATACACGGTCATTCCATTGTCCATGTATTTAAAAGAAGGCCGGGCGAAGTTGGAGATCGGTTTGGCTGTCGGTAAGGATTTACATGACAAACGCGAGTCGGACAAAGAGCGTGATGCCAAACGCGAAATAGCCAAAGCCATGAAAGTTCGTTGAGCAGAGTGAAATCATTCTGCTTTTTTTATGTTTTTTTGTGTACAATAGAAGTGTGATCAAAGGAGGATATTTCATGGAGTACCTAGGATTGGATTTGCATGGTATTGCAGAGCTGGTGGATGTGCGTGGCAGAAAGGTGTTCTCAAGATATCCCCAACATGTCAATGATGCCATCGGACATACCACAGCCTATCAGTTGAACTGTACGGAAATACGATTGGTCCCGTTGAGCGACTGTTTTATAACATTAGAATCCATGGGACACCGCCATATGTCCAAAGTCATGGTTTACTATGGAGATTATGCTTATCCGGAGGAGTTTCTGTTTACCAAAGAAGTCACGATTCCGATTCAGATAATGAAAATCAATGGAAATCCATTACCAAAATCATTGGAACGCCCCCTTGATTTCTCTTCTTCCGTTGTGAGAATCATGATCTCATCGGAGAATGTTCTCATCAAGACGATTTCAGGACAATATCGTCTGCCTGCCAAGGATGAGGTGCCTATCCTGAAGATGATGGCCTATGGCACAAGCATCACTCAAGGTTATTATCCGACATCCGTGGATCTGACTTATCCCAACCTTGTGGCTCGTGAAATGGGTGCAGATCTGGTGAATTTCGGTTTGGCGGGTAATGCGAAATGCGAAAGAGAAGTTACCGACTTTCTGAAGAGCAGCGGTAAGTATGATATCATCTTACTTGAACTTTCCGTCAACATGCTGATGATGGGGTTTAGTGCTGAGCAGTTTAGAGAACGTGCTGAATATCTGATTTCGGAGTTGAAGACGCATCAGCCCAAAGCAAAGATTATGTGTCTGGGTGTACTGCCGTTTTACGGTGATTATGGAATAGTGGGTCCGCGCGATGTGATGGTCAGCGATCCTCAAACATATCGAAATATACTGAAAGAGATCGTTGAGAGTTTTAACTCAATAAACATACGTATCTCGATCCTCTTAAAGCGTGTTCCATCGGTGATATGAGCTCAGATTTGATTCATCCCGGCAATATCGGAATGATTAAGATCGCTCAGTACATTCTGAAACACTTCAAATAAAAATAACTCCCTGAGATAATCAGGGAGTTTGTGTTTATTACCAGCGTCCGCCGCCACCGAATCCGCCACTACCACTGCCAAATCCACCGCCGCCGCGACCTACTTTAGAGGGGGGCATGGATGACATAGTTGAGATCATTTGGTACATAGACGAACTCAGACTTCGAATAAAGATAGAGTTATTGAAATGACCAGAACCGACATACCAATTAGGTGGTTGAATCGTAATGCTTTCAAATTTCTTCGACCAGATGTCCGTAACATTTAATACATAGGCATAGGGCAATATCTTATAAAAATATTCGGGATCATCGTGGACCAACATTTCCAACTTGTCCTTTTCAGCGAGTTGGATAAAGGTCCTCAACCCTAAAACTTTACCCTGAAGTTCCATACCTTTATCAGTCAGCTTATTACGCATAATCGAAATAATATAAAGTGAAATCAAGTAGCTTGCCATAACCATCAAGTTCATCAATACTCTCTCATTTGTAAAAAAGATTAAAAATTGAAAAACGGTATGCATAATTGCAAACATTAAAGGAATGATTTTTAGTGCGATCACATCATTTTTATGCAAGGTTCGATTCTTACTATAGAATATGAAGAATATAATGAAACCAACTGGGACAATACCTATTAAACTATACTCTAAGCTGAATTTAAATGCTTGATGTGCAAAGAAACCCTCATTATAAATAATGGCGCAGCTATGAAATACTGTTATCGTAATTACCAGAATTGAAAGAAGTATTTTAAGTTTATCTTCAGTCTTTCTATATATCCGATTATCTCTGTTTTCTCGGAAATGACGTGTGATGCTCACCTTTGCGGCATTAACGGATGTATAGAAGGAATGCTCAAGTTCTTTGGTCGTGACCGAATCACGGCCGTGAAATAAGTCATAAAATAATGTCTTTTCAGCATCTATCGCTTTAGGATCGATTTCTGAAATTTTATTGAGCCTAATGGTATTTTCGTCTAGTTCTTCAATTGTTAAGTAACCTTTGGACGCCCATTCAATGATCAAAGAAACAATATCCTTATCATCAACGACACCATCGTAAATGTACCCGACTTGCGAACTGGAATAACCGGCTGGCGGATTAAATTCGACAGTTTCTACTAATAAACCATTTTTTCCAAATCGAATGTATAGAAGTCCGGCGATGACCGTAAATAGGACGGCATACAAGGTAGAGTAAGTCGTGTAATCAAAGATTTTTGGATAACTAAAGAAATCGTCAGATACAGGCATCCAAATCGTCAAAGCTTCATATTCGCGTAATCCGGTTTCAACAGTACCGAAAATCACATTTCCTTCCACAGTGTAATTCACGTTGTTGTTTACCAAAGAACCATAAGCGCCGGAATAGAACTCCTTTGTAAATGATGACACATCTTTTGGGAAGAGAATTTTAAATTCAACACGATCCACTGGGAGTTCCCATTCATCACCGATGATACTGAAATAAAACAATTGCTTTCCATCCAAATCTAAATCACGTGTTCTAACTGTATAGGAATAGGTGTAGCGTCTTTTTCCAGTAAAGTATTCACCTTCGGTGCCTATGCGAATCCTAACATCTTCATAGCTGCTCCAAATCAAAGTTTGTTGATTGAGCCGACTTATATCAGAGACCGGAAAATGGTAAACACGATTAACCACAGTGCCATCTTCCATCGTAAAACTCAGATTATAAACCTGTGGAATCCTTACGTAGATACCCTGCGAAGGGGTATCAAAATCTACATCAATTACATGATTAAATGTATATAAACCATCTTCCTCAACAACAATTTCAACGCTATGATTTGTAAAGCGATCCGTAGCACTAACTAGGAGTGTAGAGTCGAATAATAGAAAAATCAATACGAAAAGAAGCGAGAATAATTTTTTCATCTGCGACCTCCTTAATTTAAGATAAGGAACACATTTCCATACTGAAACAGAATTGTACTTTTACATTTTGACGTTACGTATCATTTTCTATTTCAAACAACGGATATTTGATGAACTTGAACAAGTCTTCTATGGTAATTTTGGGAATGATTTGTCCACCGAATTGTAAATCGTGGTCATACTTCTGTAGAATTTATGTACGAGCATTTATTCAACTTTATCTTCTGTATCGATATGACAATTATACATCGTGAGGCAAAGAATCTCAATTGATGTCAAGAGTGCATCTTTGTATTTTCCTGTTTAAATTATATTCAGTATAAAGTTGTGTTTTTGCTAAAAAGAAACAGACTTTCATTAGTATTAATCAGAACAAAAACCATCAATTCGGGTGTATGACTATTCCATCTGCTGATAACCATATGTCACGAGTGATAGGTACATGAGTTCAGGTTTGATTCATCCCGGAAATGTCGGGACGATAAACATAATCAAACATATCATATAAAAAACTCCCTGAAATCAAGTTCAGGGAGTTTGTGTTTTCTACCAGCGTCCGCCGCCACCGCCGCCGAATCCGCCACCGGAGAATCCGCCACCGCCACTGCCAAATCCACCGCCGCCGCGACCGGCTTTTGCGGGAGGTAAGGAAGTCATGGCCGATGTCATTCGGTGCATTGAGGAGTTCAGGCTTCGGACAAAGAAGAAATGATTGAAAGGACCGGGACCGACATACCATTGAGGCGGTTGAATGGTGATGCTTTCAAACTTCTTAGCCCAAGTGTCCGTAACGTTGAGCACATATGCATAAGGTAAGATTTTGTAGAAATATTCAGGATCATCATGAACCAGCATTTCCAACTTGCTCTTCTCAGCAAGTTCGATGAAGTTTTTCAGTCCGAGAACTTTACCATATAGCTCAAGACCTTTGTCCGTGCGTTTGTCCATAATGGTAATGAAGTACAGCGAGATAAGATAGCTTGCTATGACCACGGCAAACATGAGCATGTTTCCGTTGTATCCGGTCTGAGCCACAAACTGAACAAAGATGAACAATGCGGTCAGGGCGATACCAACGATTGTCAAAGCGCTGATCGACACTTTTTTCATGGTTTGTTTTTTACGCA
>JANJWY010000136.1 GCA_024709285.1 Erysipelotrichaceae bacterium | reverse complement strand
CGATGATTTGTTCTTTGGTGCATTGTTAAGCGGTGTCATCGGGGCAAGATTATGGTTCGTCATATTTTTTGATTTAGGTTACTACCTTTCTCGCCCCTTGGAAATCCTGATGACCTGGCAAGGCGGATTGGCCATTCAAGGCGGTTTGTTTGGTGGTGTCCTGTTTGGACTTTGGTTTGTCAAACGCCATAAAATTGACTTCATGCGCATAGCCGATGCGATTGTTCCAAATATTCTGGTTGCACAGGCGATTGGCCGCTGGGGAAACTTTTTAAACCAGGAAGCGTATGGCCGAGTGGTTGAGGAATCTTTTTACGCAGGATGGCCACAGTTGATTAAAGATCAGATGTTCATTGCCGGACAGTTCCGTGAACCGACTTTCTTTTATGAAAGCGTTTTGAATATCGTCGGATTTCTGTTGATCGTGCTTGTTTTGAAGAAATTTTCAAAGCCGAAAAGAGGCGACATGGTATATGCGTATCTGATGTGGTATGGAGTTACACGTTTCTTTATTGAAGGACTGCGTTCAGACAGTCTGATGTTCCTGGGTTTGCGTTCTGCTCAATTGGTTTCCGTAGCATTCCTTGTGGTTGGAATTCTGGGCACACTGGGCGTTTTCAGAAAGATGATCAAAAAGCAAAAACCGGTTATCTTATTTGATTTTGATGGTACTTTGATGGATACTGAACCGGCCATCATCGAAAGTTATAAACAAGTATTTCATAAGTATGCGCCTGACTTGAATATTACCCGGGAAATGGAATTATCTTTCTTAGGTCCTACGTTGTGGGAAACCTTCGGAAAATACCTGCCAAACGAGTCGGCAGATAAACTGGTGGAAGAGTATCGGGTCATCAACTTTGAAATGCATAAAACACATGTCAAACCGATTGATGGCGCAAAAGAGCTTTTAGCCGGATTGAGATCGCAAGGTTACTCATTGGGGATCGTTTCCAGCAAGCTGACCGATGCCATCGACTTGGGATTGAATCTGTTTGAAATGAAAGAATACTTCGATGTCATCATCGGACTTGAACAAGTAAAAAAACACAAACCGGATCCGGAAGGACTGTTTGAGGCATGCAAAAAATTAGGAAAAGGTCATGATTCTGCGATTTACATTGGGGATACTCCGGGTGATATCAATGCCGGTATCAATGCCGGAATGTTTACCATCGCTTTTGCGGCCGATCAAGAACGAAAAGAAATACTGGAAAAGGTAAAACCCACACGGCTTATTTCGTCATTAAGTGAAATAAATGAATTGTTGAAGGAGGATGTCGAATGGACGTACAGTACGACGTAATCATCATTGGTGCCGGCCCGGCCGGAATGACGGCTGCGGTTTATGCTTCGCGTGCCGGACTGAAAGCTATGATGTTAGAACCGGAAGCACCGGGAGGGAAGCTTGTAAAAACCTTTGAAATAAGTAACTGGCCGGGGATGAAATCCGTAGCCGGTGTTGATTTAGCCATGCAAATGTTTGAGCACTCCACGGAGTACGGCTGTGAATATAACTATGGCCGTGTCATGCGGGTTGAAGTCGAAGGCAAAGTCCGTAAAGTCATTTGTGATGATGGCAGTGTTTACACGGCCTATGCAGTCATTCTTGCGACCGGTACGGTTGAGAAGAAACTTGGATTGGAAAACGAAGAACGCCTGACGGGACGCGGTATCTCCTATTGTGCAGTTTGTGATGGCGCATTTTATAAAGAAAAAGTTGTTACGGTCATCGGCGGAGGTAACTCAGCTCTTGAAGAAGCTTTGTATTTAACTCAGTTTGCCTCGCATGTGCGGATCGTTATTCGCCGTGATGTATTCCGCGCTGAACCGCATATTCAGGATTTGGTCAATAAGCATCCGAAAATCGAAATTATCACAAAGAGCATTCCAGTTTCTTATGTGGAAGAAGACGGGAAGATTTCCGGTATCGTTTTGGCCAATGTGGATACAAAGGAAAAGAAAACCTACCCAACTTCCGCAGTGTTTCCGTACATCGGATCAACTCCGGCAACCCAGGCCGTAGCTCATTTGCACGTAACGGATTCGGAGGGTTATCTGATCGTCAATGAAAAAATGGAAACTTCAGTACCTGGGGTTTATGGTGCCGGGGATGTTTGTTCGAAGAATTTACGTCAAATCGTTACTGCGGTTGGTGATGGTGCGGTGGCTGCTCAGATGATTTTTCATTATATCCAAGAATTAAGCCACTAAAACAAAAAAAATCAAGTGTTTCTGATACAATATAACCGAGGTATCCTATGAAAACTAAAAGAGTCATCTTGGTCACGGGTATGTCTGGTGCAGGAAAAACATCGGCTATGGGCATATTGGAAGATATGGGTTATCATGCCATTGACCAGTATCCGCCCCAACTCATTGGATCATTATTAAAACTTATAAACAAAGGAGAAGATCCGCGATTGGATTATCTGGCTTTAGCCACCAGCGCGATGGATTTTCCTTTGTTTTTGATGCGGTTTGAAAATGTTGATGCGGATGTTCGCGTATTGTTTCTGGAAGCTTCAGATGAAGAATTGCTGCTTCGCTACAAATTTACAAGAAGAACTCATCCGATGTTGATTTCAAATATGGCAAGTACTCTAGAGGAAGCCATCCAAGTCGAGCGCGAAATGTTTACAAGTATGAAAGAGCGTGCATATTATACTGTTGATACCACCTTTTTGAAACATAATGAGCTGAAAGAAAAACTTGAGAAGGTTTTTGCTTTCTCGACACAACCGGTATTTACGATCAGCTTCATTTCGTTCGGATACAAAAACGGGGTGCCTATGGATGCAGACCTATTGTTCGATGTCCGTTTTCTGAAGAATCCTCATTGGGTTGAAGAACTAAGAGGTTTAAGTGGTGAAGATCAGGAAGTTTATGATTATGTCATGGTTGAAGAGCAAACGCAGATTTTCTTGAAGAAACTGAAAGATTTCTTAGATTATGCATTTGAGGAATATGTTAAGGAAGGCAAAAATCACTTTACCGTGGGCATCGGTTGCACAGGCGGTCAGCACCGCTCGGTAGCCATAACAAATTGGTTATTTGATCAATATCATCATAAATATAAAAGCTTTAAGAATCATCGAGATAAAAAGGATCGGGTATGACAAAGAAGAAGGTTGTTGTTATCGGTGGGGGTACCGGACAGGCCACATTGCTTAGAGGTCTGAAACTATTGAATAATATCCATCTTACGGCAATAGTGACAGTCGCGGATGACGGTGGGTCAACAGGAAGATTGCGTCGGGCTTTTCATATACCTGCAATGGGAGACATTCGAAATGTGATGATTTCAATGGCGGAATCAGAGACAATGTTATCAAGACTTATGGATTATCGTTTTGAAGGTGCGCCTGAAAATGAAATGTATGGACATAATCTTGGTAATCTAATTTTAACCGCACTGACTGATCGCAGCGGAAATTTTATGGAAGCCATCACGGCCATTTCCAAAGTTCTTAATGTTAAAGGGGATATCGTTCCTTCTTCTTTACAAGTAATTACGCTGTATGCGGAAATGGTGGATGGAACGATTGTGCGTGGGGAGTCCAATATTCCAAAATCTGGCAACAGGATCAACCGGGTTTTCTATCAAGAGAAGGTACGAGCGTCACGTCAGGCTATAGATGCCATAAAATCAGCGGATCTGGTTATTTATGGAGTAGGAAGTTTGTATACGAGCATATGTCCGAATTTGATCATTGAAGATATTGCGCATGCCCTGAAGGTAACCAAAGCTAAGAAAATATATGTTTGCAATGCTATGACTCAGCCAGGGGAAACAGATTTGTACTCTATGGAAGAACATGTCGATGCTATCGTCAGACACAGCGGGGTCGATGTTGATTTAGTGTTGAAAGCCAATGATACATTGCCACCGGAAGTTGTAGATCGTTATAAATTGATGGGAAGTATGATTGTCAATATGACTGAAGAAGAACATGCCTATCCCATTATTCAGGATAACCTTCTCGATTTTACTGATGGTTTGGTTCGTCATGATCCGCTTAAAGTCAAGGATATGATTGAGAGAATATTAGTGCAGGAGTGATGACATGTCGTTTACAACGGAAATAAAATCAGAAATATCGCAAAATGAATTAAAGGTGTGCTGTACTCGGGCGCAACTTTCAGCTTTGATTCAACTGAATGCGACTTTAGCTATTTCCAATCAGTCATATCAGCTGATCATAACGACCGAAAATCCAACCACAGCCAAGCGGATTTGGGTTTTATTAAAAGAGCGCTATAAAGTAGTAAGCGAGCTTTCCATCATCAAGAAAATGAAACTTAAGAAAAATAATATATATGTAATAAAGGTCTTATCGAAAGTCAAAGAAATTTTGGAAGATGTCGGTCTTTGGACAGCGATGGGCTTATCCGATCGTCCGACTCGATCCATCGTTGCGAAGGACTGTTGTGCAAGAGCTTACTTAGCTGGCGCATTTTTAGCTTCTGGAAGTATAAACAATCCGACGAAAACCAATTATCACTGCGAAATTGCTACCCATGATGAGAAACATGCGGTTTTTATAAGTAAGTTGATGCAACGCTTTGAATTGCCGGCGAAGATCGTTGTTCGCAGACAGCAGCATGTCGTTTATCTGAAGGCTTCAGATAAAATAGCCGATTTCTTAAGAGCCACCGGTGCAATCGATGCATTAATGAAGTTCGAGGACATCCGTATTCAACGTGATTTTCGAAATTCACTTACCCGATTGGACAATTGTGAGGTTGCCAATGAAGTGAAGACTTTGCAAGCGGCTTCGCGGCAGATTGATGACATTATAAAGATTCAAAAATCAGGACGGTTTGATTCTCTGGAAGAGAAGCTTAAAGAGGTAGCATTGTTAAGAATTGACAATCCGGATGCCAGTTTAAATGAATTGAGTGATATCTATGAAGAACAAACCGGTGCGGTTATGAGCAAGTCGGGCATGAAACATCGATTTAATAAACTTCATGAAGTAGCCTCTCATATTAAGTAAAGAGGTGTAAATGAATTATTTATGCGAAAATTATTAAAAATCAGTTGTTTTTCAATATTTATGACATTTTTTGCAATCACGTTTGCTTTAATGTGCTTAATATTTTATAATTAAGTCACGTAATGGGGACGTGTGTACGGGGGTACTTATGGATATGTTTCTTGCTATTGCAATAGTATTGGGCGGCTTAGTTTTTTTATATGTAATTCTCGCTGAAGAGGCGAAATCTGAGCGTCGCATGGACTCACAGGTCGATGCCTCTGTTGCACGCCTTTTTCAAGATGAAGAAGCATCATTTAATGGGACTAACGGCAATGATCAGCGTCCATATTTTGTGGAGTTTGTGGAGAGTGATCAAAAAAGACATATATTGCCGGTCAAGAAGACGGTTTACAATAAGCTGAATGTCGGAGATTACGGACGCTTAAGATATAATGGCTTCCGTTTTATTGAATTCTCAAAAGAAGGGGAAGTGAAGTCGGCTCATCAGACCTGGTTTGACAATTTTACGGGGGGTTCATCAGTCAAGCTGAAGTTTTATGCTTTTGCACCTTCTGTCAATATGATAATATCAACAGATCAACCGACGATTCTGCCATTAAGTAAAGTTAAGCAGAACGTTCGGATCGTTTTTAATTCGACAAGCGTTGCCACTTTTGGTGTTGAAAATGAATTTGGAGATATGTTGCACTTTACCAAAGTTGCCTCCGGACGGCGATGCCAACTTGAAATTCCAGATGTAAAGAAAAGGGGTTCATATTGGCTGGATGATTTGTCTGAATTGGATGTGAACAAGATTCTGGATTTATTTTCGAAAGGCGAAAATCTTGTTTCTGCGTATGAATTGACTTTGCAGTCTTGGCATAAAAACGCAAAGAACCGTACTTCGGTCTAAGCGTTTTGTCAAGTTGATAAAGATTGTAGAGGACATTATCTCTGCAGTTGCAGAACTTCATGCTATATGGGGAGAAGAAGGGGGAGACCAATGGATATTCTTGACAGCAATGGAGTAGAATTACACATTGAGAAACGATTTGGGAATCGGATGAAAGAATTACGGTTGGCCAAAGACATTTCTCAGCAGGAACTGGCTGTTCGCAGCGGGTTGCATCGGAATTATATTTCGGATGCGGAGCGTGGGAAACGTAATGTTTCGCTCAAATGTATTGAGAAAATTGCTTTTGGACTTGAATGCTCGTTAAAGGATTTATTTTAGAAACTGCCTTATGGCAGTTTTTAAATGGGGCAGTTGTATTCGCTTTTCGAAAATGCATGATATAATGAAATAGGTGATTTTATGCGTATTCTACAGTTTATACTTTCAATGATTTTACTCTATATATTTTTAATGTTTGCCTGGCCGTTATTTTTGATTCTTTTTGCCGTGTTTGCCGTATACTGGATTTGGGCAGTAAGAAAAATCAGAAAAACAGCGAATCAGGCTTTTGAAGATCTTAAACAACAAGAAACTATCCAACGCCCGATTGAATCGGGGGAAGTCATCGATGCACAGTATACGGAACGTGAGGAATAACTATGACTTTTGGTGATATGGACTTTTCACCACTTAATGAAAACGATATACCGCTTATTAAAAAATATCTTGCTTTGGCCGGATATGAAGAAAGCAATCATAATCTTGTCAATCTGTTGATGTGGCAAAATCAGTTTCCACTATTTAAATATATATCGGACAATTGGGTGTTGTTACTGGGGATTCATCAGGGAACGCTCTTTCTGTATATGCCTTTGTGTGAAAGAAAATATCTTGATGATGCGATCGAACAAGCCTCTGCAATATTTCATAAAGGAGGTATAAACTTTGTTATGAGTGCTTATACGAAGGACGTAAAAGAACAGATTTTAGAGAAACACCCCAACTTCTGTGCATGCAGTCCCAGGGAAAGTTATGATTATGTTTATGAGCGTGAGAAGCTGGTTACTTTAAGCGGTAAGAAACTGCAGAAAAGACGGAACCATTACAACGGTTTTATGAAAACGTATGGCGATCGATATAAATTCGAACCCATTGAAGGTTATATCGAGCAGTGCAAAGACCTGTTGAAATCTTGGAAAGACGATGACAATGATGACTTTTTGTATTATGAACGATTAGGAACGGAATACGTTTTAGATAATTTTCAGATTTTGGAAGCAAAAGGCGGCTGTTTGTTGATCAATGATAAAGTGGAAGGCTTTATTATCGGTTCTTATGGCAGTAAACGGATGGTTCAAATCAATATTGAGAAGGCCAACGATCAAATACGAGGGATATATCAAGTGTTGGAAAGCGAATTTCTAAGCCGTTATTTTACGGAGTGTGAGCTTGTGAACCGTGAGGATGATATGGGTAAGCAGAATCTGCGGGACGCTAAAATGGCCAGTGTGCCATTGTATTTGATTGAAAAATACCGGATATGCGAAGAGGTGAAACATGATTGTCAGGGCGGATGCAAAGGATAAGAGTTTAGTTTACTTATATTGGAAGGAATTATTTGCGCACGATGATAACGGTTCGATTGATTTTTTCTTCAATCATTATTGGAGCGAAAATAATTGCTTCGTATTGAAGAAAAAGGAAGAAATCGTTTCTGGTCTCAATGTATTAAAACATGACATGATGCTCAATGAGCAACGCTTACGGATTTCATTTATTTCCGGAGTTTTCACTCGTCCTCAAGATCAGGGCAAGGGATACATGACAGAACTGATGACTGAAGTGCTGGATATCTTATCACATCAAGATTTAATAACATTGCTTTTGGCTTATAATCCCAAAGTCTATGAGCCTTTTGGGTTCTCAACGGTCATGAGTAAAAAGGTCATTCACTTGACTCGCTCAATGATTCCACAATTATCAACCATGGGAGTGACTTACCAAGTAAGTTCGAAAGAACTGCTTTTGGCATATCAGAAATTTACAAAGTATTTTACCGGTTTCTTTGTGCGTGATGAAACTTATTTTGATATCATTAAAAAAGACTTGGAAGCTCAAAACGGACGATTGGTTGCTTATATTGAGAACAATCAGGTGATGGGGTATATGATGTACACGTTGTCCCAATTGCATGTAGACATACAAGAAATCGTATACTTCAATTCTGATACACTATATCGTCTGCTAAACTTTGCAAGTTCGTTGAAGGAAAGAATCGATTTATCGGTATCAACCGCTGAAGACCTGTCGAAACTTTTCCCCAAAGCACTTATTGAGATTAAACCATGGATGATGGCACGATTGAATGATTCGAATTTATTCAATAAATTGTTTCATGTTTCTGTTTTCAATGGGCAAGAAGCATTTATGATTGCCAAGAAACCGTTATTTAATCCGGATTTTCAATGAAACCGATTACATTAAATTGCTAACGGTTTCACAATTGACATTGCTATCAGATAATTTTATAATAGAGATTGTCAAAGAGGAGGACTTAAAATGACAGTAAAAGTTGCTATTAATGGATTCGGAAGAATCGGACGTTTGGCTTTTCGCTATATGTTTGGTTCCAGCGAGTTTGAAATCGTTGCAATCAATGACTTAACAGATGCTAAAACATTGGCTCACTTACTAAAGTATGACTCGGCTCAAGGACGTTATGACAAGGAAGTTTCATTTAATGAAGCAGGAATTGTTGTTAACGGTACTCAATTAAAAGTATTTGCAGAAAAAGATCCGGCTAACCTGCCTTGGAAAGAATTGGGAGTCGATGTAGTCATCGAATCGACCGGTTTCTTTACAACAGAAGAAAAAGCAGGATTACACATTCAGGCTGGTGCTAAGAAAGTCATTATTTCAGCACCTGCTACCGGAAATATGAAAACTATCGTTTACAATGTCAACCATCAGATTTTGGATGGAAGCGAAACCATCGTTTCCGGTGCATCTTGCACAACCAACTGTTTGGCTCCTATGGCTAAAGCATTGAATGATGCCTTTACCATTACTGCCGGTTCAATGACGACGATCCATGCATATACCAATGACCAAAATACATTGGATGCTCCGCATGCCAAGAAAGATTTACGTCGTGCCCGTGCAGCTGCAGCAAACATCGTTCCTAACTCGACCGGTGCTGCCAAGGCTATCGGATTGGTTATTCCTGAATTAAAAGGTAAACTGGACGGTGGTGCACAACGCGTTCCGGTTATCACAGGATCAATCACTGAATTGGTTGCTGTTGTTGAAAAACCGGCAACAGTTGAAACAGTCAATGCTGCAATGAAAGCTGCTGCCAATGAATCTTATGGTTACACAGAAGAAGAATTGGTTTCGAGTGATATCATCGGCATGTCCTTTGGATCTCTGTTCGATGCTACACAAACGAAGGTCATTTCGGTTGGTGGCGTAACCATCGTTAAGGTTGCAGCATGGTATGACAACGAAGCTTCCTATACATACCAATTGGTTCGCACAGCTAAATACTTAGCTTCTAAGATCTAAATTCGAAGCGGGATGAAAATCCCGCTTTTTTTCTCTATTACCGTCTTGTCAAAGAATACTTCGATTGTTATACTTTAATAAACCGCAGAGTGGAAGAGTAGGATGACCAGACTTTTCAGAGACGATCGCTAGGTGAAAAGATCGAGTCAAATCATACCGAAATGCATCCATGAGGGATTTTTGGAACTAAGTACAAAAATACGCTTCCGGCGTTATTGGAATAAGGAACTTATCGTTCGAAAAAGAGTGGAACCACGCAAATGCGTCTCTTATATGAGGCGCTTTTTTATTACAAGGAGGAAGAATATGAAATTATTTAATTCAATGAGTAACAAGATTGAAGATTTTATTCCCAAGAAACCAAACGAGGTGTCCATGTATGTCTGCGGACCTACCGTATACAATCATGCGCATATCGGCAATGCACGGCCGATAATCGTTTTTGACACTTTGAGACGCTATTTTGAATACTCAGGTTTCAGTGTCAAGTATGTATCTAACTATACAGACGTGGATGATAAAATCATTGCCAAAGCTATCGAAGAAAAAGTAAACGAAGAGGAGATAGCTGCTCGCTATATTGAAGCATATCAAAAAGTACGTGAGGGACTGAATACAAAAACTCTCGCCGCAACACCGCGGGTAACCGAAACCATGGAGGACATTATCTCTTTCATACAGGCATTAATTGATGTAGGCATGGCCTATGAATCGGATGGCGATGTCTATTTCAAGGTTTCTGAATCGGAAAAATATGGGCAGTTGTCGAATCAGAAAGTGGACGATTTACTGGTTGGTGCCAGAATTGATGATCATCATGGCAAAGAGAGTCCAATTGATTTTACTTTGTGGAAGAAAACCGATGAAGGTATCCAATGGGATTCTCCTTGGGGAATGGGACGTCCCGGTTGGCACACCGAATGTGTGGTCATGATTAAAAAAGAATTTGGCGGATCCATGATCGATATTCATGGTGGCGGTATGGATTTGAAATTTCCGCACCACGAGAATGAAATTGCTCAGTCCATGGCTTTATATCATCATCCGATTGCTCAAATGTGGATGCATAACGGCATGCTGAACATCGACGGCGAGAAGATGAGCAAGTCATTAGGCAATGTTCTTTGGGCAAAGGATATTTTGGATCAGTTAGGCGGGGATACCGTTCGGTGGATGATGATGAGTGCGCACTACCGAGCTCCTTTAAATATAAATGAAGAAACCATCGAACAGGCAAAGACGGAGCTTGGCAAAATTCGGGCAGCACTGAAACAGGCATACGTTAAATTACAATTGGCAGAAGTTGATTTGCCAAGGGATGTAAACAGGGAGATTTTAAATGGCTTTTCTTTGGCCATGGATGACGATCTTAATTCACCCAATGCCATGATGGAAATTTTCGATGCTGTCAAACAATTGAATCAGCTGTTAAGAGCAAAAGATACAGACTTGGCCGTTGTTGCTCAGTGGATTGTAGCCATTGAGACGATGATCGATATTTTTGGAATCAAGGTTGAAAGAATCACATTATCAAAGGAAGATATTCGCTTATATGAACTGTGGAATCTGGCAAAAAGCGAGAAAGACTTCGTTAAGGCGGATGAATATCGAAAAGCACTGACTCAACGAGGTATTTTATGATTAATCATACCGGTTCGGTTTTGGCTTTTATCGGGGATGCGGTTTTAACTTTGCAGGTAAGAGAATATCTGATAAAGCGCGGATATACGAAATCGAAAGATTTACAGTCTCTTAGTGAGGCGTTTGTGAGTGCAAAAAGCCAGGCTGAATACTCAAAGTATCTGTTGGAACAGTTTCCGCTATCAACAGAAGAACTGGAAATGTTTAAAAGGGGTAGAAATCATAAGTCGGATACGATACCAAAGAATGCCGACGTACAGACCTACCGGCTTGCTACAGGACTAGAAGCGGTGTGGGGTTATTTGTATCTGACGGATAATCAACAGCGACTTGCACAACTTTGGGACATTTATAAGACGTTTGCGGAGGAAAACTATGGCACAATATATATACGGTAAAAACACTGTGCTTACCCGGCTGAATGAAGGCATGCCAATAGAAAAGCTGTTTCTTTTAGAACAGAATAAATGGATGGATGTATTGGATTTGGCTAAAAAAGCAAGTATTGAAGTCGTTATGTGCAGTCGTTCTAAATTGGACGCATTGGCTAATGGCAATCATCAGGGCATCGTTGCTCAAATAAGAGAGTATAAGACCTATTCGATCGAAGAGATTCTGAGTTCCATTGAAAAAGGGAAGACACCTTTGTTGGTAATGTGTGACGGTTTGGAAGATCCTCATAATTTAGGGGCGATTTTGCGTACGGCAGATGCAGTCGGTGTGGACGGCGTGATTATTGGTAAACATCGTTCGGTTTCACTGACTCCGACAGTTGCGAAAGTTTCGACAGGTGCAATTGATACTGTTAAGGTAGCCCAGGTGACTAATCTGACACAGACGTTGAAAGAACTTAAAAAAGCAGGATTTTGGATTTGTGGTGCGGATAGCGAGAAGGCTTCGGACTATCGTATGGCAAATCTGACTTCCCCGTTGGTTTTGGTGGTCGGTTCAGAAGGTTTCGGATTATCCCGGTTGGTCAAGGAACAATGCGATTTTACGGTCAAGATTCCCATGGTTGGCAAAGTCTCTTCACTCAATGCTTCCGTTGCAACGGCGGTTTTGTTATACGAGATATTCAGTCAAAGAAATCCAAAGAAATAATAAGGAGATTAAAACATGTATAATGACTTCAATGATTACGAGCTCCTCTATATGATCCGTCAAAAAGATGAGGTTGCCTTGGAAATATTATTGAAAAAGTATCACAACACGATTATGGGTATCGTTTACGGAATGTTCAGATATGCCCGTATACTCAGAATCAGTAAAGACGAGTTATACTCTGCAGGTATGACAGGGTTTGCTCAGGCGGTAGAGTGTTATAGAGAAGACATGAAAGTAACTTTTGTTTCCTTTTTGAAACTGTGCGTAGAAAGAGAATGTCGTTCTTTAATCAGGAAGCATCGGGGATTGTCGTACAGTCTTATCAGTGGAAGTCTGTCTTTGGATATGACAATTTCAGAGGATGAAAATCTATACCTGATAGACACGATTGCTTGTACCAATCCGGATTTTGATCCTCAGTGGCAGTTTCGCTTCAATGAAGCGAAGCGGGAACTGGTTGAAAAATTAAAGAAAATGACGATATTCGAAGTAAAGGTCGTTAAATATCGGATGGAAGGCTATTCATATGCCGAAATTGCAGAGATCTGTAATGTGTCAAGTAAGGCAGTGGATAATGCTCTTCAAAGGATTAAGAAGAAACTGGGTTCTGTTTGACTAAACATTTGCTTTATGATAAAGTAATAAGGCAAATGAAAGCGAGTTGATTTTACGTGGCTGAAAAGAGCGCTAAAGTTATTCTGACTTGTACGGTCTGTCTGTCCCGAAACTACTCGACACGCCGTAATAAAAAGACTCAGACAGAGCGGTTGCAATTACATAAGTTTTGTAAAAGATGTAATGCACATACGCTGCATAAGGAAACGAAATAGGAGGTTCTCTCAATGTTTAAATGGTTCAGTATTGAAGGCATCTTGACGGAAGTAAAACGTATCCGTTGGCCTAAGGCAAATGATATGGTTAAGGATTCACTGATTGTCATTATCTTTACGACAGCTTTCGGAGTGTTCTTTGTGGCTGCCGAGGCAGCGGTAGCTTTCCTGTTGCGTTTGATTGGAGTCGGAATCTAGATGGCTGAAGAAAAACAATGGTATGTCGTAAACACTTACGCAGGCCATGAAAACCGAGTTAAAGAAAACTTGCAACGCCGGGTCGAAACGATGGGCATTGAAGACAACTTGTTTCGGATTTTAGTTGCGGAAGAAAAAGAAATAGAATTTAAAAACGGTAAAAAATCGGAAAAGATGCGCAATCTGTTTCCGGGTTATTTGTTTGTTGAGATGATCATGACGGATGAAGCTTGGTATATCGTTCGTAATACACC
>JANJWY010000131.1 GCA_024709285.1 Erysipelotrichaceae bacterium | reverse complement strand
TATTCGGCCTATTATACGTCGATTTTTGATAATGACCGTTTTATTTTAGCATCAGATTATTATGAACTTGAAGTCGTAATGAATAAAATCAGTGATACTGAGTATCGATATGACGTAATTATCGACTCTCCGAAAATAGCCATGTATGCTATAGAAATTATGGTGGTCGAAAATAATATTACTCCTGAAGTTGCGGATAAAATGATGCCGACCATCGGTATTTTTGAAGATGTCGAGTACAATCTGATTCCGTATCAAGTCAATGTCGATAAAGGATATGTCAAAGGGCTTATCGTCAATGGTATATCCACGGAGCCGACGATTAATCTGAAAATCATGGTTTTATGGCGGGATTATGCCAAGTTACTGGTGTCACGAGAGTTTTTCGAAATCGTAAAGACCTTTGATGATGGCAGTCCAATCGAAGAACCCGTTGATGGCGGTGAAGATGAAGGTAGCAACCCATGACAGATCGCCGTAAACAATCGATCATCGCCGGTGGACTCACAAGTTCCGCCGGTATCTTTTTGTCTAAAGCTCTGGGAATACTCTATGTATCCCCATTTACAGCATTGGCTACCGAAGCCAATACGGCTTATTATGCTTATGCCTATTCGATATATGACTTACTTCTAAGGATATCACTGGCTGGTTTGCCTTTTGCCATGGCTGCATTGGTTGCCAAATATATGGTAAAAGATGATATCAAGACGGTAATTCTGATCAGGAAGCTTTCCATGTCAGTGATGGCAGTGTTCGGTTTTGTTTCAATGATGATCGTTCTTTTGTTTTCCAAAGGTATCGCAACATTGATCGTTACGGATAACATGACCGCAGAAACACTGTTGCGAACACAAAATGTGTTGATGATCATTTCACTTGCTCTGTTCGTAGTTCCTTTATTAAGCAGTTTCCGTGGGTTTTACCAAGGACTGAAATATCTCAAAGAATATGCTTTCTCACAGGTTTTGGAACAACTGTCACGAATTCTTTTCTTATTGGGAATGGGGTTTTTGGCCGTTGTCATCTTTAAGCAAGATTCGATCTGGGCTGTATACTTTGCGGTACTATCTACATCCGTGTCTGCACTGATTTCAATCTTTCAGTTTCTGTTTTTAGATCGGAAAATTTATAAAAATTTAAAATCGAAGGCTGACTTACAAGAATCTGAACCGGCAGATCCAAAAGAGATTTTGATCGAATTATTCAACTTTTCAATTCCGTTTTTTCTGATGTCTCTTTTCAGTTCAAGTTTCAGCATATCAAACCTTTTCTTGTTTAATCGGTCGATGTACTTGATTTCTGACAATGAATCTCAAATCAAACTGCTGTATTCCATGATCATGTATACAACCAACAAGCTGACCTCCATACCGCAGGTTCTGGCTCCGGGATTTTCAATTGCCATCATCCCTTACATCACGGCATCTTATGAGCGCAATGATATGAAAGAAGTGCGTAAGTACATTACAGATGCTTTAAACACGGTCTTGTATCTGGCAATTCCGTTAAGTTTCGTTTTGTATTTTTTATCTGAACCCATATATTACGTCATGTATGGTTCACAGAATGTCGCTTTAGGTTCGACGGTTTTGAGAATATCGACTTTGCTTGCTTTGACCGGAACGATTTCACCGGTGGTAACGACCATCATGATGTCTCTTCGCATGAAAAGAAATGCCATGACCAATTGGATCATTGGATTCTTTATCAATATGATAACGATTATGCCCTTGATATATTTCTTTGATTTTTACGGTTCGGTTTTATCCGCCGCGTTATCCGCCGCCTATGTCATCTTTGTATCATTGTTTCAAGTTAGAAAAACTCTCAAAATCCGATACAAGAAAACACTTCGGTTATTGTTCTTGATGTTTCTTGGGATGGTAGGATTTTATGCGGTGAGTGTTCTGTTCAATTGGGCGTTTGGTGATCCGACAGAGTACCCTCGGTTGATTATGCTGGTCATTCTGGGATTTGCATCGATTTTATGCTTGAGTGTGTATTTTGTTTCAACATATATGCTGCAAGTGCCGCAGGCTATATTTGGTGAAAATTTTGCGGATCGCATCGTCAGAAGGTTTAAACGATGAGACTGGATAAATATTTATCGATAGCCGGCATGGGTTCTCGCAAAGATGTAAAAAAAATCATCCGTCAAAAAAGAGTTAAGATCAACGGTGCTGTATCGGTCGATGATGATGTTCATATCGATCCTTACACTGATGAAATAAGGGTGGATGATCAGATTCTCGAAGTGGTTCTTGATGTCTACATCATGCTGAATAAGCCCCAAGGCGTTGTCAGTGCAACCAGTGATGAATTGCATAAAACCGTGCTTGAATGCATCGAATATACATTGCCGCCGGGTTGCTTTCCTGTCGGCAGGTTGGATATCGATACCGAAGGATTACTGTTAATTACCAATGACGGAGAACTGTCTCATCGGCTATTGTCGCCCAAACGAAAGGTAGACAAGGTATATTATGTCGAATGCAGGGACATCATTGATGAAAAAACGGTTGATATATTGCAGTCGGGCGTCGATATTGATGATGAAACACTGACGTTGCCGGCACAGGTGGAACTGCTGAGTGAAATATCGATGAATCTGACAATTAGAGAAGGGCGATATCATCAGGTCAAACGGATGCTGTCAGCCTGTGGCAATCAGGTCACTTATTTGAAACGGATCAAAATGGGACCGTTATCGCTGGATGACGATCTCGCACTGGGGAGTTGGCGTTTCTTAAGCGAAACAGAAGTTGAGCAACTGAAAAAAGGATAAGAAAAACCCCGAATTGAATTCGGGGTTCGTTCTTTTATCGGTTGTAGAATTCGACGACGAGGGCTTCGTTTAGCTCAGCATTGAGTTCATTGCGTTCCGGGTAGCGAACAAAAGTACCTTTTTTAGCTTCTTTGTCGACTGTGACGAAATCAACAGTGTTCAAAGTTGCTTCCAATGAATCACGTAACAAATCTAAACCTTTCGAAGTTTCTTTCACTTCGATGACCATTCCCGGTTTGACGGAGAAGGATGCGATGTCGACTTTTTTGCCGTTGACCAGGATGTGACCATGGTTGACCAATTGGCGGGCAGCGTTGCGGGTACGACCGAAGCCCATACGGTAAACCACGTTGTCTAAACGGGCTTCCAACAGGCTTAAGAAGTTATGACCGGTAACACCAGCCATCTTCACAGCTTTGAGGTAAGTGTTGTAGAACTGACGTTCTGTGACACCGTACATAAAGCGGATGCGTTGTTTTTCACGTAACTGTAATCCATAGTTGGATAATTTTGCGGGACGTTTTCCGCCGTGCTGACCAGGCACGCTTTGACGTTTCTTTAGTTCCTCACCGGTTTCCAGAATTGAGAAACCAAGGCGACGGGCTTTTTTCCAAACCGGTCCATTGACTCTTGCCATGTAAATACCTCCTTATTGTTTTATGGCTACATAAAACAACAACAGGCGCAAATCTTCATTGAGGGGTGTTTGTCTTGGGTATTTCGCTTATTGCAGCAAGTTACTTTACTCCATCCTTTGGATGTGACAAACGCCAGATTCAAGACTTTGCGAGCTGCCATCATTTGACGCTTTAATACTATACCAAAAACGTTGAGTTCTGTCAATTTTTGCCTCAACCGA
>JANJWY010000111.1 GCA_024709285.1 Erysipelotrichaceae bacterium | reverse complement strand
AGCCGATTGATCTTTGAAAACTAAATAGGAAACATCAAGTACAAGACAAAAATTTTAAAATTTAACTCGTCAGAGTTTAAAAAAATAATGAGCAGATCAAATGGAGAGTTTGATCCTGGCTCAGGATGAACGCTGGCGGCGTGCCTAATACATGCAAGTCGAACGAAGAGATAGCTTGCTATCTCTTAGTGGCGAACGGGTGAGTAATACATAAACAATCTGCCCATACGACTGGGATAACCGTTGGAAACGATGGCTAATACCGGATAGGTGAGAGGGAGGCATCTTCTTCTTATTAAAGTTGGGACACAACGCGTGTGGATGAGTTTATGGCGCATTAGCTAGTTGGCGGGGTAACGGCCCACCAAGGCGATGATGCGTAGCCGACCTGAGAGGGTGACCGGCCACACTGGGACTGAGACACGGCCCAGACTCCTACGGGAGGCAGCAGTAGGGAATTTTCGGCAATGGGGGAAACCCTGACCGAGCAACGCCGCGTGAGTGATGAAGGCCTTCGGGTTGTAAAGCTCTGTTGTAAGGGAAGAACGGCGATGATAGGGAATGATCATCGAGTGACGGTACCTTACCAGAAAGCCACGGCTAACTACGTGCCAGCAGCCGCGGTAATACGTAGGTGGCAAGCGTTATCCGGAATTATTGGGCGTAAAGGGTGCGTAGGCGGCCATTTAAGTCTAAGGTGAAAGTTCGAGGCTCAACTTCGAATTGCCTTAGAAACTGGGTGGCTAGAGTGCAGGAGAGGGCAATGGAATTCCATGCGTAGCGGTAAAATGCGTAGATATATGGAGGAACACCAGTGGCGAAGGCGGTTGCCTGGCCTGTAACTGACGCTGAAGCACGAAAGCGTGGGGAGCAAATAGGATTAGATACCCTAGTAGTCCACGCTGTAAACGATGATTACTAAGTGTTGGGGAAACTCAGTGCTGCAGTTAACGCAATAAGTAATCCGCCTGGGGAGTATGCACGCAAGTGTGAAACTCAAAGGAATTGACGGGGGCCCGCACAAGCGGTGGAGTATGTGGTTTAATTCGAAGCAACGCGAAGAACCTTACCAGGTCTTGACATACCGGGCAAAGCCTCAGAGATGAGGAAATAGTTATGCCGGATACAGGTGGTGCATGGTTGTCGTCAGCTCGTGTCGTGAGATGTTGGGTTAAGTCCCGCAACGAGCGCAACCCTTGTCTTCAGTTACCATCATTCAGTTGGGGACTCTGGAGAGACTGCCGGTGACAAACCGGAGGAAGGTGGGGATGACGTCAAATCATCATGCCCCTTATGACCTGGGCTACACACGTACTACAATGGCGTATACAACGGGAAGCGAAATGGTGACATGGAGCAAATCTCACAAAGTACGTCTCAGTTCGGATTGAAGTCTGCAACTCGACTTCATGAAGTCGGAATCGCTAGTAATCGCGGATCAGCATGCCGCGGTGAATACGTTCTCGGGCCTTGTACACACCGCCCGTCAAACCACGAAAGTTGATAATACCCGAAGCCGGTGGGCTAACCCGAAAGGGAGGCAGCCGTCGAAGGTAGGATTGATGATTGGGGTTAAGTCGTAACAAGGTATCCCTACGGGAACGTGGGGATGGATCACCTCCTTTCTAAGGAGTAAAACAAACAACCAAGTTTTGGAAATGATGATTCCTGTTTAGTTTTGAGAGGCCGAAGGCTTTTCAGGCATGTTCTTTGAAAACCGAATAACAGAAGATAGACATGATCTTTCTTTTTAAGTTGTAAAAGACAACATCGAGAAAAAAACAGTTAAACAACAGTTTTAAGTAGATAAGCAGTGATTAAATAAGAAAGAGCGTACGGTGGATGCCTAGGCATTAAGAGATGAAGAAGGACGCAGCTAACGGCGAAACGCTTCGGGGAGTGGTAAGCACACGATGATCCGGAGATGTCCGAATGGGGAAACCCGGTACCGGTAATGCGGTATCATCCGTCTGTGAATACATAGCAGACGAGAGAGAAACCCAGCGAATTGAAACATCTTAGTAGCTGGAGGAAAAGAAAATAACAATGATTCCCGTAGTAGCGGCGAGCGAAGTGGGAAGAGCCCAAACCGACTTTGAGTCGGGGTAGTAGGACCACATTAGTGGGTATGAGTCGAAGCTAATCGAATGGCATTGAAAGGCCAGCCGCAGAAGGTGCAAGCCCTGTAGGTGAAAGCGACGACCGCCCCGTGGAATCCTGAGTACGGCGAGGCACGAGAAACCTTGTCGGAATTAGCCGGGACCATCCGGTAAGGCTAAATACTCCTTAATGACCGATAGTGAACCAGTACCGTGAGGGAAAGGTGAAAAGAACCGCGGAAGCGGAGTGAAATAGATCCTGAAACCGTATGCTTACAACAAGTCAGAGCCCGTTTATGGGTGATGGCGTGCCTTTTGTAGAATGAACCGGCGAGTTACCATATCGTGCGAGGTTAAGTCGAAGAGACGGAGCCGAAGCGAAAGCGAGTCTGAATAGGGCGCGAGTACGATGCGGTAGACCCGAAACCAGGTGATCTAGCCATGACCAGGTTGAAGTTTGGGTGAAACCAAATGGAGGACCGAACCGACCCCCGTTGAAAAGTTGGCGGATGAGTTGTGGCTAGGGGAGAAATTCCAATCGAACCTGGATATAGCTGGTTCTCCCCGAAATAGCTTTAGGGCTAGCGTCAGAGTTAAGACGCATGGAGGTAGAGCACTGAATGTATGATGGCCCCATCCCGGGGTACTGATTGCAATCAAACTCCGAATGCCATGCGGTTGTATCTGGCAGTCAGACAGTGGGTGATAAGGTCCATTGTCAAGAGGGAAACAGCCCAGACCGTCAGTTAAGGTCCCAAAATTCATGCTAAGTGGAAAAGGATGTGGGGATGCACAGACAACTAGGAGGTTGGCTTAGAAGCAGCCACCCTTCAAAGAGTGCGTAATAGCTCACTAGTCGAGTGACCCTGCGCCGAAAATTTACCGGGGCTAAGCATGATACCGAAACTACGGATTTAGAAATAAATGGTAGGGGAGCGTTCTATACGCATTGAAGGTATACCGTGAGGAGTGCTGGAGTGTATAGAAGTGAGAATGCCGGTGTGAGTAGCGAGATGTCAGTGAGAATCTGACACACCGATAGCCCAAGGTTTCCAGGGGAAGGTTCGTCCGCCCTGGGTAAGTCGGGACCTAAGATGAGGCTGAAAAGCGTAGTCGATGGACAACGGGTTGATATTCCCGTACCCGCGTACAAGTGATGGAGTGACAAAGAAGGCTAATACGAGCCGGCGGATGGAAGTGCCGGCTGAAGCGAGGTAGCTGTACTATAGGGAAATCCGTAGTGCAAGGCGAAAACGTGATCAGGAGCGAACGGGTGACCAAGTAGCGAAGAGTATGATGCCAGCTTTCAAGAAAAGCTTCTAGCGTTAATTGTATGGCGGCCCGTACCAAAACCGACACAGGTGGGCAAGGAGAGAATCCTGAGGTGAGCGAGAGAACTGTTGCCAAGGAACTCTGCAAAATGACTCCGTAAGTTCGCGAGAAGGAGTGCTCGAAAGAGCCGCAGTGAAGAGGCCCAAGCGACTGTTTAACTAAAACATAGCTCTCTGCAAAGTCGCAAGACGAAGTATAGGGGGTGACGCCTGCCCGGTGCTGGAAGGTTAAGGGGATTTGTTAGACGCAAGTCGAAGCATTGAACTGAAGCCCCAGTGAACGGCGGCCGTAACTATAACGGTCCTAAGGTAGCGAAATTCCTTGTCGGGTAAGTTCCGACCCGCACGAAAGGCGTAACGATTTGGGCGCTGTCTCGGCAGCAGACTCGGTGAAATCTTAGTACCTG
>JANJWY010000110.1 GCA_024709285.1 Erysipelotrichaceae bacterium | reverse complement strand
TATAAATTACTCTTAAGTTGTTGACAACCACTTCAGTAAATGGTATATTTATATGGCATTCGGTGAGTATGGGCCTGTAGCTCAGGTGGTTAGAGCGCACCCCTGATAAGGGTGAGGTCGTTGGTTCGAGTCCATTCAGGCCCACCATTTACCGAATTGATATACATGGGGTTTTAGCTCAGTTGGGAGAGCACCTGCCTTGCACGCAGGGGGTCATCGGTTCGAGCCCGATAAGCTCCACCATTTACACGAAACATGCGATGGGCTTCCATCGCATTTTTTAAATAGAAGAGGTCATTATGAGATACAGAAAGTTTATCGGCCCAAAACAGTTTTACAAGGATGTGCTGAAAATCGCAGTTCCTTTAATGCTTCAACAGTTGATTACCAGTTCCGTTAACTTAGTCGATAATCTTATGGTCGGTCAATTGGGAGATGCTTCACTTGGAGGTGTAGCCGCAACCAACCGCTTCTACATGATCGCATTCTTCGCCACATTTGGGATTTTGGCTGCTGCCGGAATCTTCATTGCTCAATATCTCGGTGCAAAAGATGAAGAGCACATGAAACAGTCATTTAGATTCTCTATCCTCAGTGCATACTTAGTTATCCTGCCTTTCTTTGCTCTGGGATTTCTGAAACCGGAATGGGGAATTCAATACTTCACTTCGGATGTCGGAATCGTTTCTGAAGGAATAAAGTATATGACTGTAGCATCATTCTCTTTACTGCCGCTAGGACTCACCTTGGCAATGACAAGTGCGATGCGTTCTACCGGCGAAACCAAAATACCACTTTACGCCGGTATCATATCCGTCTTGACGAATGCCGTATTTAACTATGTGTTCATCTTTGGTCACTTTGGCTTTCCGGCGATGGGTGTTGCCGGGGCTGCCTATGCTACCATTATTGCACGTGTTGTAGAACTGGCAATTCTGTTGGCTGTAATGAAAGTCAAAGCATTCGCTTTCTCCACCAAGATTTCACAATTGTTCCATGTTTCAAAAATGATTGTCAAGAACGTATCAATAAAAGCTGCGCCGCTGGCAGTAAATGAGTTCTTCTGGGCAAGTGGTATGGCAACATTGTTTAAGTTTTATGCGACGCGAGGACCTGAGGTCATCTCAGGTATGTCAATTGCCGGTACGACTGCCGATTTGTTCTTTACGCTGTTTGGTGGTATGGCGGTAGCATCGACAGTCATGATTTCTCAACCTTTAGGAGCAAATGACCTTGAAACCGGACGAGCCAATGGATACCGAATGTTGGGGTTCAGTGTTTTTCTTGCTATGTGCTTTGCGATAT
The DNA here is from genome assembly GCA_024709285.1 of Erysipelotrichaceae bacterium. Taxonomy (GTDB): domain Bacteria; phylum Bacillota_I; class Bacilli_A; order Erysipelotrichales; family Erysipelotrichaceae; genus UBA2227. The sequence continues at coordinate 18,731 of JANJWY010000110.1, read as the reverse complement.
TGATGTTTGCTTCTTCATTTATTGTTCCCTACTTCTATAATGTCTCTGATGAAGCTCGAAGTATCTCGCAAAATGTCTTGAGGATCATGTCACTTATGTTTTGGATCTATATGGGGACAGCCCAGTGCTATTTTATTTTAAGGGCTGGAGGAGACACAAAGTCAACGTTCTTAATGGACTCTGGTTTTATGTGGTTTGTCAATATACCGGTAGTCTTCGCCTTTGCTTATCTGACAAAATATCCTATCTATGTTTTATATATAGCGGGTCAAAGTACGGATTTTATTAAGCTTTCATTCTCATATTGGCTTGTTAAGAAGGAGAAATGGGTAAAGAATCTTACTCTTCAGAAAGAATCGACGGTAATTTAACACCGTTACTTTTTGAATAAATAGTATTGAAAAAATGAAGTGTTTATGTTATATTTTATAAGCACTTGCCTGAATAGCTCAGTAGGTAGAGCAACCGGCTGTTAACCGGTTGGTCACAGGTTCGAGTCCTGTTTCAGGCGCCAGTTGGCCCGTTGGAGAAACGGTTAACTCACATGCCTTTCACGCATGCATTCACGGGTTCGAATCCCGTACGGGTCACCATGAAAATATCAATCACCTTTCGAGGTGATTTTTATTTAGTTATATTTATTGATCATCAAATAGCCAAATCAAAGATGTGTGGATTGATTTTTATGGTGGTTGAGACTATAATCAAAGAGCACAATGTCTTCTTAGCTCAGTATATAAAGCAATCGGCTGTTAACCGGTTGGTCACAGGTTCGAATCCTGTTTCAAGCGTCTTTTGGCCCGTTGGAGAAACGGTTAACTCACATGCCTCTCACGCATGCATTCACGGGTTCAAATCCCGTACGGGTCACCATGAAAATATCAACCACCTTTCGAGGTGATTTTTATTTTGTGGTATTTGAGGGGATATCAATTATAGAAGTCAATTCTGGGAATCGTATACATTTAGGTTGATTTTTATGGTGTTTGAGGTTATAATCATAAGGCACAATGTCTCCTTAGCTCAGTTGGTAGAGCAACTGACTCTTAATCAGTGGGTCGAGGGTTCGAATCCCCCAGGGGACACCATGATCAAAACAAGATTGCACAAGCAATCTTTTTTATTTACCTCAATAGTGTATAATCTAGGTAGAGGTGGTCGTTTGAAAGTGCTTCTCACAGGTGCCTGCGGAGCTGTTGGGCATCATGCCGTACCGTTACTGATTGAACAAGGCCACGATGTGACAGTTTTTGAGCTTAAGACAAAGAAGAATGTTGATCAGCTCAAAAACTATAATGATACTGTTTCTGTTATTTATGGGAATGTGACGGATCGCAAAGCTGTTTTCGAAGTCTGCAAAAATCAAGACGCGATTATACATTTAGCCGGAGTTATTCCGCCATTGGCTGATCGAGATCCTAAGAAGACATATAAAGTTAATTTCGAGGGTACTAAAAACATTGTTGACGCTATCAAAGAATATGGACATGGCTTTATAATGTTTGCCTCATCGATCAGCGTTTATGGTGATCGGGTTGAGGATTATCAAATAAGATTGGGTGATCCGGTTAAATTCAGTCAAGGGGACTATTATGCTCAAGTCAAGAAGATGACCGAAGATATGATCATTGCCAGCGGAATTGAGTATACGATATTTCGTCTTTCCGCAATCATGGATACACCTCGCATAGATCCTCTGATGTTTCATATGCCTTTAGAAACCAAGATTGAGATTGCCAGTGCCAGAGACACAGCAAGAGCTTTTGTTTTAGGACTTACTAAAAAAGATCAACTTCAAGGAAAGATTTTCAATTTGGGCGGAGGAGAGACATGCCGATGTTCATATCGCGAGTTACTCCAACACTGTTTTGAAATATATGGCCTTAATTACAAACACTTGGATGAAAAAGGATTTGCGAAGCGCAACTTTCATTGCGGTTTTTATATGGATGGGGATGAATTAAATGACATTATCGATTTCCGCAGCGATTCGTTAGAAAGTTATTATGAGTATCTGAGGAATCATGTGCCGGTCATTCAGAAGAAAATGTCCAGTGTTTTTTCATATCTGATATTATCCAATCTTAATTCTAAATCGGAACCTCGAATTGCCATACGAAGTCAAAATAAAGAGTTGATTAAAAAATACTTTGGATGACGATTCAAGTTTGTTTATTGTTAAAGAATATTAATAATGATAAGATAAATATAATCATATTGCGGGAATCAATTTATTTGTAAGAATCTCATGGAGGTTGTCTATGAGTAAATATATCGTTGAGTTGAATGAATCCTGTAGAAGCAACAGCATTGGGAACAAGGCAAAAAACCTTATATTTCTGATGAAAACACGAGTTAATGTTCCGAGATCTTGGGCTTGCGATTGGGTAGCACAAGAATCTTTTATAATTGATGAAAGTAAGACTGTTGATAAACTCAAATCTGAGTTGACAAATATTATACGGCCTGACATTTTTTATGCTGTACGTTCATCAGCGAATACAGAAGATGGCGATCTTTATTCATTTGCCGGGCAGTTTGTAAGTATCCTAAACATTCAAGGTGTCGATGATGTAATCAGGGCAATCATTAAAGTATGGAAATCTGCAAGTTCGCCATCACTGATAAACTACATGACCGACAATAACATCAATCAAGCCGTAAAGATGGGAGTGATCATTCAAGAAATGGTTCACTCTGTTTATTCCGGGGTTTCTTTCAGCAAGAATCCGTTGACCGGTCTTTCCGAGGTCATAGTTGAAGCGAATTTGGGATTAGGAGATAACATCCATCAAAGTACGCCGCTGCGTTGGGTGAACAAGTGGGGAGAGTGGCTTGAGGAATCAAGTTATAAAGATATCAGTCGGGATTTAATTAAGGAAGTCGTATTCAAAACAAAAGAAATCGCGAAAATCTATGGATCTGGCGTGGATATCGAGTGGGCGTTTGATGGTGATAAGCTATACTTTTTACAGGTAAGAAAGATTACCGCTGCTGATGTTGCGATTTATTCTAACCGGATTTCCAAAGAAATGTTACCGGGAATCATTAAGCCATTGGTATACTCTGTCAACACGACACTGATCAATTATCAGTGGGTAGATATTCTTACTCGATTAGCCGGGAATCACTCAATTACACCTGAATCTTTAACTGGTCATTTCTTCTATCGTGCATATTTTAATATGGCAACTTTTGGGAAGGTTTTTGAAAAGCTGGGAATGCCCTATGAATCTTTGGAACTGATGATGGGATTGGAGAACGAGGGCAGCGACAAACCAAAATTTCACATGGGAGCTAAAACGATTAGACTATTACCGCGCTTCTTTACGTTTTTTTTGAGTTTTATCCGCGTCGAAAGTCAATTCAATCGTTTAGTATCAAAGAAAGTCGGAGAATTCCGTTTAAGTAATGAAGCGATTCAAAAATCATCATCCATCGAGCAACTCTGGCAACAAATTCAGAGTATTTTTGAAGATATGAAACCTGTTGTCTATTTCAACATCATTTTGCCGTTGTTCGCAATGATGTACATTAAGTTGTTAACCAGCCGGTTACAAAAATCGAGTATTGACATTCGCAACATTGACTTGAGTCATATTCGAACCAATGCGCTTGAGTACAGTCCGCATACGGCATTGCAAAGTTTAAATTCGAAGTATTCCAATCGGGATTCGATTAATCATGAAGATTTAGATCAAGACATTATTCAGTTTTTGGATCAATTCGGACATTTTAGCGATAGCGGTAATGATTTCTCTTCAAAGCCTTGGCGTGAGGATCCTCAGCTCATTAAGCGAATGATTGAAACAACTGCAACCCATAAGAGTGAGAGCAGTGATAAGGTTCATTATAAAGATGTTCGATTGCCTTGGATTCAACGTTGGTTTACAAGCATACTTTTTAGAAGGACCAGCCGCTTTGCTGTTCACAGAGAAGCAATCAGTTATATTTATACATACGGTTATGGGCGATTCAGAACATGCTTCTTGAAAATAGGCGAACTTTTCGTTAAATCTGACATCATTGAGCAACCAGAGGACATTTTCTATCTGTATTACGATGAAGTCAGAAATATCGTTGAAACTGGATTGAACACGAAAATGCAACAGATTATTGATGACAGAAAGCAGCAAATCGAACTTGTAAAAGATGTGACACTGCCTGAATTGATTTTTGGCAATCAACAACCACCTGTTATCAACGAAGAGTTGCAAGAATATCGAGGGATTCCTACATCTTTAGGCACTTATACCGGAGAAGCCCGGGTATTGATGGGCTTATCGGAGTTTGAGAAACTTAAACATGGCGATATTCTGATCATACCGTATTCCGATGTCGGATGGACGCCGCTGTTCAGCAAGGCCAAGGCAGTTATTTCGGAATCAGGAGGCATGCTTTCTCACAGTTCGATAATTGCCAGAGAGTATCATATACCGGCGGTTGTTTCTGTAAAAGGGGCATGCAATATCAAAGATGGTACCATTCTCACGGTGAATGGATATACAGGACAGATTGAAGTCGTAAAGAAAGCGGGGGACTGATATGGATTGGCAATTACACTTAATTGCGTTTACACTTTCATATTTGATTGGGTCGGTTACCTTTACAAGGGTTGTTCCCAAGATTCTTCGGCCGAACGAACAATTCGTCAGTCCGGAAGTCTCAGTTGAAGGCACGGATTTAACTTACAAAGTAGGCAGTTATGGCGCGGCGGCAGCATCCATGCAATTTGGACCGCGCATCGGATTGCTCATCAGTCTTGGTGATATATTGAAAGTGACGATACCTGTTCTGGTTTTCAGATGGATGTATCCGCAACAGATATACTTGCTTAGTGCTGCCATCGGCGGAATGGTGGGGCATATATGGCCGGTTTTCTTTAGGTTTAAGGGCGGTCGAGGAATATCGGCTTACTATGGAGGTTTGTTCGCCATTGATCCCATCGGAGCTGTCATTACGATGATGGGTGGAATGTTCTTAGGATTTGCTATCATAAAAGATTTCTTTGCGGCATACCTTGCCGGATTATGGCTGTTGCTGCCTTGGTTATGGTTTACAACGTATCGGTGGGAGTATGTTCTGTATGCGGTCATCGTCAATTTACTTGTTATTTTAGCGATGATACCCGACTTGCAACAGTATATGAAAATCAAGAAAGAAGTACACGTTGATTCTAAAATGGTGCTGGAAACGACACCGATGGGTCGGGGCATGATTAAAATGTCAAAATGGTTTGAGAATTTCGGAAAGAAGAAGGATTGAACATATGAATGCAATTGAAGTAAAAAATCTGACGAAGTACTATGGAAAATCACGTGGAATCATAGATGTCAGTTTTACCGTTCCGGAAGGGTCGATTTATGGATTTATCGGACCCAACGGAGCGGGGAAATCAACAACGATTCGAACTTTATTATCATTAATCCATGCTACTTCAGGTTCTGCTGAAATTCTTGGTATGGATTGTCTGAAGGACGGTCATAAAATCCGCCATAAAGTCGGATATGTACCTGCGGAAGTCAACTTTTATGACGATATGAAAGTCGGAGAGTTCTTAAAGTATTCGGCGAAGTTTTATAAGAAGGATGGCAAGGCGAGAATAAAATCACTCTGTTCAGACTTGGATGTGGATATGAGTCGAAGGATCAGTGATCTTTCTTCGGGAAATAAGAAGAAACTTGCGATCGTTCAGGCATTGATTCATCAACCGCCGATATTAATTTTAGATGAACCGACTTCCGGACTTGATCCTTTGATACAAAACAAACTTTACGATGTATTAAGAGAGGAGAATAAAAGAGGCACAACGATCTTCTTCTCATCTCATGTATTAAGTGAAATCCAGAAAATGTGCGATCAGGTAGCTATTGTTAAGGAGGGAAGGATTTTGAAAATTGACTCCGTGGAAAATCTGCGTGGCAGTTTATACAAAACGATTCGAATCAATTTTTCCGATCTTAAAGATATGATGAATTTTGAAATCCAGGGAAGCGCAGGTATTAATTATAAGGACAGACAAATGGAGTTTATTTACAATGGCGATATGAACTCTTTGACAAGCACTCTTAATAACTATAAGATAGAGAATTTGTGGGTTGAAGAGCCAAGTTTGGAAGATATTTTTATGCATTTCTATCAGAAGGGAGAATGACATATGGCCATTTACTATCGTGAGCTTATCAGAAACCGGACAGCACTCATCGTTTGGACGGTTACCATGATTTTGTTCAGTGTCTTTTTGATGACCTTCTTTCCGACGATCCGGGAACAGGCAGTAGAGTTGCAAAAGCTTATGGAACAATATCCCAAAGAGTTGGTTGCTGCGTTTAATTTCGATCGGCTTCAAATGGCAGATCCCATGGGATTTTACGGTACACAAGTATATATCTTCATTACCTTGTTTGGCAGTATATATGCGGTGCTACTGTTTATTAGCATTCTTTCTCGAGAAGAAAGTGAGCACACAGCCGAGTTTTTGTTGACCCGACCGGTAACAAGGACGAAAGTGTTGATTGCGAAGACTTTGGCGGCTTTGACCAACATCACGATTTTCAACCTGGCTTTTGGTATTTGTAATCTGATTTTGTTTGATTTGTATGCCCGTGGTGAATATGATGTCAATATTTTGGTTTTGTTAATTATTGGTCCGTATTTAATGCATCTGTTATTTGGTGCTGTTGGTTTACTGATATCGGTATTTGTAGTTAAAGCAAGAGCAGTATATCCGATTTCGATCGGTGTCGTGCTGGGCACCTATTTTGCCAGTGTTGTATCGACGTTAAGCGAAGATGCGAAGGATCTTCGCTATTTGACCCCTTTTAAATATTTTGATGCGGCGGATATCGTGGAGGATGAAAGAATTGCCACTTTATCTCTGATTGTATTGGGGGTAGCGTTGATTGTCGGTATCGGTGGATCCTTGTATTTCTATTCAAAGAAGGATATTGCAGTTTAACCTCTTCGGAGGTTTTTTTAATGATGAAAGCAAATGTGAAATTTATGTGAACGTTTTCAACTGTTAATGTAAAATAATCATTGTAATTTACATTCCTTTCATTTATAATCAAACCATATTACCTAGAGGAGGGTATCTATGAAAAGATTATTCACATTACTGGCCGTGGTGTTGATGTCTCTTGCTGCATTGACCGGCTGCGGGCCGAAAGAAGCTGAGACGATCAAAATCGGGGTCAACTTGGAATTGACAGGGGAAGTATCTGTATATGGAACTCCGGAAAAACTAGCATTTCAGCTGGCTGTTAAGGAAATCAATGCCAAAGGTGGAATTGACGGCAAACAAGTTGAATTAGTTGTGTATGACAATGCATATGATACAGCTAAAGCTGTAGAAAATGCCACAAAACTGGCAACGGTTGATAATGTAGTTGCTATGTTAGGTTCTGCCACATCAGCTCCGACATTGGCTATCGGACCTGTTGCCAAACAGTATGAAGTTCTGACATTTACTCCATCCGGAACCAATGCAAAGGTTACCATGGATGGAACTGCTGTAAACCCATGGGTATTCAGAGCTTGCTTTATTGACCCGTTCCAAGGTTTAGTATTGGCAAACTTTGCTTCCAATACACTTCAGGCAAAGAAAGCAGTCGTTATGGGATCAAGTTCTTCTGACTATGCCAAAGACTTAGCTGCAATCTTCGGAGAGAAATTCGCGGCTAATGGCGGTGAAGTTCTGACGGTTGAGTACTACACGGATGCAGATACTGATTTCAGTGCACAATTAACGACCATTAAAGGCTTAGGCGAATTCGATGTATTATTTGTTGCTGACTATGCGGCTCGTGCAGGTTTGATCATTGGTCAGGCTCGTGCAATGGGTATTGATGTTGCCATCATCGGACCAGATGGATTTGAATCTCCGGATTTAAATGATTTGGCTGGCGGTGCAGCGAATGTAAGCAATGTATATTTCTCCACTCACTTCTCAACATTGAGCACAGATGCAAAAGTTCAAAACTTCATTACAGCATATACTGCTGAAACCGGTGAAGCTCCTAGTGCTTTAAGTGCTTTGGCATACGATGCTGCTTACATGCTGTTTGCTGCTATCGAATCTGCAGGTACAGATCCGGTAAAAGTACGCGATGCATTGAAAGCAACCAAAAACTTTGCAGGTGTTACCGGAACGATTTCATTTGATGATTTGAATAACCCGATTAAGTCGGCCGTAGTCGTTAAATTAGAAAACGGTGTACAAGTCGAAGCTTCGATCGTAAATCCGTAAGCCAACCATACAGTAATATCCAAACAGGTGAAAGTACCCCTTTCACCTGTTTGTTTCATTGAATGCAGGAGGTTCTATGCAACAATTCTTACAGCAGACGATCAATGGTCTTTCTATTGGCGGTGTTTATGCACTGATTGCCTTAGGATATACCATGGTCTATGGAATTATTAAATTAATCAATTTTGCCCATGGCGATATTTTCATGTTCGGAGCTTATGTCGGAATGGTTGCCGTCATGAATTTCAATATGCCGATTTATCTTGCGTTTATTATAGCCATGGCTGTAACCGCATTATTTGGCGTAATCATTGAGCGGGTTGCATATAAACCCTTAAGAAAATCTACTCGTACAGCCGCATTGATTACGGCCATCGGTGTTTCATTTCTAATTCAAAATGGGGTTCTTATGATCATGGGAGCCAACATATATGCATTTCCCCAAGTAATTCCCAATCAGTTTTTTACTGTTTTTGGTCTTCGTCTCAATATGTTACAACTCGTCATTTTTGCTACATCCATTGCTCTTATGATCATCCTGCAGTTTATCGTTTCTAAAACGAAGTTAGGCCGGGCGATGCGTTCGGTTGCCGTGGATAAAGATGCGGCAGCGCTGATGGGTGTCAATGTGGACAATGTCATCACGATTACTTTTGCGATTGGCAGCGCTTTGGCTGCCGCCGCTGGCATCATGGTCGGATTATACTATATCAAAGTCTTTCCGTTTATGGGCTTTACTCCAGGATTGAAAGCGTTTGTAGCCGCAGTATTCGGTGGTATCGGTATCATTCCGGGAGCGATGATCGGTGGATTTGCAATTGGTTTGATTGAAACGTATGTTGCCGGATATGGCAGTACGTTGTATAAGGATGCTGTTGTATTCGTCATTCTGATTTTAATACTTTTGGTAAAACCGAGCGGTCTGCTTGGTAAAAATGTAAAGGAGAAAGTGTGATGAAAAATCTGTTCTCTAAGAAAAATCTGATCTGGCTGGGACTGTTGATCGTTTTCTTCTTTCTCTTCCAGTTTATGATTGATGTAAGAATCATTACTCCCTATTACCGAACCATATTGTATGGCATAGGTATATTTATCATCTTAGGTGTGAGCCTCAATATCATCATCGGAATTACCGGTCAGTTATCCTTGGGTCATGCGGGCTTTATGTCGATCGGTGCGTACAGCGCGGCCATTGTCATGCAAAACATGCCGGATATGACGGGATTATTGTTAGGTATGGTTGTGGGGGCGTTTGTCAGTATTTTGGTCTCATTTGTAGTCGCTATACCTACACTTCGTCTTAAGGGTGACTATTTAGCCATTGCTACCTTGGGTGTTGGGGAGATCATTCGGATCGTGATTTTGAACCTAGAAATTACCAATGGTGCCAGTGGTATCAGTAATATCAAGAACTTGATTAGTTGGCCGCTGTTGTTTGTGTTTGTGGTGGGTGCTGTCGTTTTATCCGCAAATTTCAAGAACTCCGCGATCGGTCGTGCGTGTATATCTATCAAAGAAGATGAAATCGCTTCGGAAGCGATGGGTATCCATACGACGAAGTATAAAGTCATTGCCTTTATCTTTGGGGCTGTACTGGCCTCGGTTGCCGGATCATTATATGCTACAACGTATTATGTCGTAAAACCTGAAACTTTCGGAATTGCGACTTCGATAAACATTTTGATTATCGTGGTGTTTGGCGGTATGGGATCATTGACCGGCTCGGCTATATCAGCGATATTCATCGGAATCGTCAATATGTTATTGCAGTCATATGCGGAAGTAAGATTGATTACCTATGCGTTGGTTCTGATTGTTGTCATGATTTTCAGACCTCAAGGTTTATTGGGTTCAAAGGAGTTTGGGTTGGATAAAGTACTTGGATTCAGGCCTCCTTCTTTCAAGAAATTGCGAAAGGAGAATTCAAAATGAGCTACTTATCAATTGAACATCTCACAAAGAATTTTGGCGGTTTGAGTGCCGTTTCCAATGTGTCGATTTCGGTCAATGAAGGCGAACTCGTCGGATTGATCGGTCCTAACGGTGCCGGGAAAACGACGTTGTTCAATGTTTTGACCGGAGTTTACAAACCTACACAAGGCAAAGTAATATTAAATAAAGATGGTAAGAGCATTGAGTTAAGTAAACTGCCTCCATACAAGATAACTCATCAAGGCGTTGCCAGGACATTTCAGAACATTCGTTTGTTTAAAGATCTGACCGTGTTGGATAATGTAAAAATCTCAATGAATCAACAGGCTAAGTATGGATTGTTTGGAGCACTGACTCGTTTAGGAAAATTTTATGCTTCTGAGGCGGATATTGAAGTGCGTGCCCATGAATTTCTGAAGAAAGTAAATCTTGATGATTTGGCTTATGATTTGGCTAAGAATTTACCTTATGGAAAGCAACGGCAGTTGGAAATTGCCAGAGCGATGGCAACCGGGGCAAAGTTGTTATTCTTGGATGAGCCGGCTGCCGGCATGAATCCACAAGAAACCCATGCATTGACGGAGTTTATTGCGAAAATCCGCAAAGAGATGGACTTGACAATCGTACTGATTGAACATGATATGTCCTTGGTTATGAACATTTGCGAACGTATATTTGTGTTGGATTATGGTAAGCTGATTGCTTCCGGTTCGGCTGAAGAAGTTAAGAACAATCGCAAGGTCATTGAGGCATATCTTGGAGAAGAGGAGTAAGCAATGTTAAAAGTTGAAAATCTGAATGTACATTATGGTGTCATTCACGCATTAAAAGATGTAAGTATCGAGGTTGAACAGGGGAAAATCGTTTCGCTGATTGGCTCTAACGGTGCAGGAAAAACAACATTATTGCGAACGATCAGCGGATTGATCAAACCAACGTCTGGGTCTATTACCTTTGAGGGCAATGATATTATTACTGTTGCCCCTCAGCAATTGCCAATGCGCGGGTTGGTTCATGTTCCTGAGGGAAGAAGAATTTTCTCTGGTTTGACCGTGATGGAGAATCTTCAAATGGGAGCTTATCTTAGAAAAGATAAAGCAGGCATCAAAGAAGATTTGGATAAAGTATTTAAGCGCTTTGAGATTCTGTATTCCCGTCGAAATCAGGATGCTTCAACATTATCTGGCGGAGAACAGCAGATGTTGGCGATATCTCGTGCGTTGATGGCTAAACCAAGATTGTTGTTGATGGATGAGCCGAGCATGGGACTGGCACCTTTGTTGGTGAAAGAGATTTTTAATATCATTCGTGAAATCAATTCCCAAGGTACGACCGTGTTGCTGGTTGAGCAAAATGCCATGCAAGCACTGAAGATTGCGGATTGGGCGTATGTATTGGAAACCGGATCCATCGTTTTGGGTGGTACCGGTGAGGAATTATTAAGCAGTCCTGAAATTCAAAAGGTTTACTTGGGAGGGTAGATTATGTACGTTAAAAACAGAATGACTGTCAATCCGGTGTGCATTCATCCGGATCAAACAATCTCAGAAGTATTGGATTTGATGCACGATCACAGTATTCATCGCTTACCGGTCATTGATCGGGGCAGACTGGTGGGATTAGTTACCGAAGGTGTAGTTGCGGAGAACAGTCCTTCCAATGCGACCTCGCTTTCGATGCATGAGATTAATTATTTATTGTCGAAGACCAAAGTTAAGGATATCATGATCAAGAAAGTGTTCACGATATCTCCGGAAGCCTTGCTTGAAGAAGCTGCAGATGTCATGGAGACTCGTGATATCGGTTGTTTGCCGGTGGTTGGTGAAGATTCGGTTCTATTGGGTATCATTACACGTAATGATATTCTTAAGGCATTTGTTGAGTTGTTGGGCTATCATCAAAAGGGCACGCGGGTTGTCATTGAAATGAAAGAAGACAAACCAGGTGTGATTATGGAACTGTCAAAAGTATTTACCGATCAAAACATCAATATCACCCACTTTGCAGCTCATCGAAATGGTGTAAGTGAAATGGTTCTGCGTGTTAATGAACTGGATAAAAACAAGGTAAGAAGATTACTGGAAGACAAAGGGTACAAAGTCGTTTCGGTTTTATAGCAGATGGGTTTCCATCTGCTTTTCTTTTGGTGTACAATAGAGGTCAAGGAAGTGGTGTTATGAAATTATTCGCATCAGATTATGACGGAACATTGCATTTGAATGGTGAAGTTTCGCAAGATACATTGGATATGATACATAAGTTTCGCTCACAGGGAAACCTTTTTGGTATTGCGACCGGTCGTTCGATTGGTTCGATCGTATCGGAAATCGAGAAATATGGGGTTCCGGTAGATTTTCTGGTGGGTAATAATGGCAGTATCGTGATGAATCAGCATCGTGAAGAACTGTTTTATCAGTTAATGGATTTTGAGATTTGCATGGAAATCGTCAACAGTATCCCCCAAGATAAAGTTGCATTTTACGGTATCAGTGACGGATACAAGTTTGGGTTGCATGATGCCACCTATACCCAGGATTTTGTGGATCAGCTGATAGATATTAAAGATATCATTAAAGAGAAGACGGCTGTCGGTATTTTTGTTAAATTCAATCAGGAAGGCTTGTCACATTATTATGCAGACCTTTGGAATCAGAAGTATCATGGCATCATCAAGGCATATCCGTTCTATGATGGAATTGATGTCGTATCTTATGGCATCACAAAAAAATCAGGAATCTTTCATATCAACGAATATTTTGAGTTCGATGGTCCGATTTACACGATTGGAGATTCGTTCAATGACATCCCGATGATCAAAGGTTTTAACGGATTCGCGATGTGCAGCGGTGAAGACGCGGTCAAAGAAGTGGCTTCACAATGTTTTGAAACGGTTGCGGATGCCCTGCGTTTTGTTATGAATCAAGATGAAGTGAAGTCTTGATTTCGATGCCGGTTGTTGTTATAATAAATTGGCATTGCGCGTGTGGCGAAACTGGCAGACGCACTAGACTTAGGATCTAGCGGGCAACCATGGGGGTTCGAGTCCCTTCACGCGCACCATAGATTTTGAAGCACGAAAGTGCTTTTTTTGTCAAATCTAGGCGTAAAGCTACCTATATAATGTAAACATAGGTAAAATATGAATAAATATACCCACATTATGTTGACATGGGTAATGTTTACCTATATGATGAGTGTCAAGAGGAGGTATTTATGTTTACTATTCAAAAACTACCGCCAAATCAGAATTTTGATACAACAAATATACTTAAGCAACTGGCTAAGACGCATAAAGCATTGGCAGAACTTAAAGGTTTTTCGGATGTTATACCAAATAAAAATATTCTGGTTAATGCTGCAATGATCAATGAAGCCAAAAACAGCTCTGAGATTGAGAACATCATCACAACACATGATGAGTTGTATAAAGCAATGAGCGGAGCTAAAGAGACTGGACCTTCAAAAGAGGTCATAAATTATCGCACGGCATTATGGCGAGGTTATGAAGGTGTTAAAGCTAATGGTTTTTTATCAGTCAACATGATAGTTGAAATTCAAAGCATCATAGAGGATAGTAATGCAGGAATCAGAAAAGTTCCTGGTACAGTTTTAAGAAATGATAAAACAAAAGAAGTCGTATTTACTCCTCCTGAGGATTACCAAGAAATTATTGATCTGCTTAGAAATCTTGAATTATATATAAATGACAGCAACGATATTGATGAACTTGTAAAATTAGCTGTGATCCATTTTCAGTTTGAAACTATCCATCCTTTTTATGATGGAAACGGAAGAACAGGTAGGGTCATCAACGTATTGTATCTGATATTAAAAGGATTATTGGATTCACCGATTTTATATCTGAGTAAGTATATCAACAGGAATAAATCTGAGTATTACCAGTATCTACAAGGAATAAGAGAGGATGATAATTGGGAATCTTTTATTTTATATATGTTGAAGGCAATCGAAGAAACTTCGATCAACACACTAACAGTATTGAAGAACATGGTGCAATTAATTGAGGAAATTAAAGAAAACATCAAGTCTGATTTACCCAAGATTTACTCGAGAGAGTTGATTGATGTTCTATTTCATGAGTTCTATACTAAAATAAGCTATGTTGAAAAAGGATTAGGAGTTACTAGGAAGACTGCATCATCCTATCTTTCAGCGCTTGAAGAAAAAGGTTTTTTAACTTCAGAGATGGTGGGAAGAGAAAAAATATTCTTAAATTACCAACTCTTTGAATTAATAAAAAGAGCGGATTTCTGACCAATTGAAATCAGGTTTGTTAGTAGTGATTTAGTCGTTCGGAGTATGAGATTCAGCAACTGCGAATATTATTTCAGTCAAAGAAAATTAAGAAGTATAAAGCGCTTAAGTACATCACGGCTTAGTAACTTATTTTGATTAACATGCATCTTGTAATAAAATTATTGAAACTACACAAGTTTAACCTATAATAAGCTCAAAGGAGAGATTCTATGAAACTCAAAACATTAATTGCCATGTTATCCATATTGCTTGTGCTCACCGGATGCTCGGCTGCCGCAGGCGATCTAAACAACTCAGAACTGGCGGATGGTGATCGCATCATGCCGGTATACCTGGAATTTGAAAATTCTGTTGTCACCGATCAAAGCATTCCGCTTAAGTTTACAATTAAGAACAATACCCAGAATGTATACACATATGGGTTGATGTTTACCTTATTTCAATACGACGGAGCTAAGTGGGTCGAAGTCGAAATGAAGGAAGAAATGGCCTTCATCATGATTGCTTACAATCTCAATCCAGGCGAAACGATCGAAGGCGGTTTGGACTTGTCATTCTTCTATAACGAACTTCCAAAAGGATTCTATCGTTACGAGAAGAAAATGATGTCCGAACACGGCGATGTGCTTGCTTTCGGTGAATTTAATATTGAATAAGCAGTAAGGGCGTAAGCCCTTTTTTTGTGCGAAAAATTACAGATTGCCAATGAACATTGTTGCTGAGATACATACATCAGAAGTCACTGCTATAATAAACTCACACAAAATCCCCATTACACATCTTTATACTTTCTTTATAAACAAGCCACTTAATTAACACATTTTTTATGAGTTTTCTACTATACTTTCTTAGGAGGTTCACTATGAGCAACGAATATGAAATGAAATTACAATCAGCATTGTCTGCTGATCAATTTGACAAAGTGACGGAATATCTGATCTGTGCATATAATGATAATTTTGATATGTCAAAAATACTGATGTATACAGCTATACTTTATGAAATGCAACATATGTTTGAAAAGGCTATGTGTCATTATCGGGCTTCCATCGCGATCGATGCTACCAATAAAGCTGCACTGTACAATCTTTATCGTCTGGCTGAATCTAGAAAAGAACCTATAAGGTTTCAGTAGGAGTTTGTATGTATGTAATTATCGTAGGGTGTGAGCTGATTGGTGCAAGAATCGCAAAAGAACTTGCTGATCTTGGCAATGATGTTGTTGTCATAGAACGAAATGAATCGAAGCTGGAGTCTCTGTCCACAGATTTTAATGGGATGATCCTTCATGGGATTGAGTTTGATCAGGACAATCTTGTTCAGGCCGGCATTGAAAAAGCAGACATCATTTTAGCATTGACGGACGATGATAATCTGAATATTACGGTCAGTTTGGTCGCTACAAAAGTTTTCAATGTTAAACGAGTGATCTCACAGGTCATTGATCCGAGTCGGCGATATCTGTATGAATTGCTGGACATAGAATCCTTCTGTCCGATTAACATGGGTGTTAACTCATTGTTATCAAAATTAGATATCATACCGGTTGAACAATTGGTTCAGGTCAGTTCGGGAATAGAATTGACGCGTATGTTTGTTGAGCGAAAAACGCCCGTCACCGTATTGGAAATATACAATCGGACGCATTCTTGGGTCAGTGTCTTAATACATAATGGTGTTTCTTCCATATGTACGGCAGAAACACTGATCAGCAATGGGGATTTGATTGTGTGCAGCAACCATCTTCGAGACAGAAAAAGTCTTACCGAGCTGTTGGTACAGGAGGATTAAGTGAGAGCGATCATTATTGGCGGAGGTAAAGTCGGATACTTCCTTGTTAAAACGTTATTAGAGAAAAAAATGAAAGTCACGCTGATCGAAAAAAACCGGGAGCGTGCTTCTCAAATATCCAAAGAACTGGACATCGATGTTTTGTGGGGGGATGGATCGGATTTGTCCATACTTCATGAAGCGAAAATCGAGGATTGTCAATTGATCGCTGCTGTAACTGGCAGTGATGAAGAGAATCTGGTTGTATGTCAAATCGTTAAGCTGAGATTTAAGAATACAAAAACGATCGCGCGTATCAACAATCCAAAGAATATTAAGATGTTTAAAATGCTTGGCGTAGATAAAACCGTTTGCAGTACGGAAGTAATTGCAAATCTGATTCATGCTGAGATTGATGGGGATGGCATTAAAATCATCCAGACATTTGAAATGGGTTCTATGTTGCTGGCAGAGCTTATCATACATCAAAAGCACAAGTGGATGAATCAAATGATTAAGGATTTGATATTGCCTCGCAAACTGGTCATCGTATCCATTTTGCGCCATGACGAAGTCATTTACCCAAAAGGAGACGTGATGATTCAGTCAGAGGACAAGATTGTCTTTGTATGTGATAAAGAAACGATATCGGGGTTGAAAAAATATTTATGAAACGACTTAAGGGTTATCTGGTTGAAATTGGATTTGTCAGTATCATGATGTTTCTCTATTTTGCGTTAGCATGGATAGTGAGTCTATGAGAATTGATACAAGCAACTGGGGTAGTGTTTGTTACTATACAGGTACATCAGCTCTGATTTTTTCAGCGCTTTTCACACTACCGATAGCTGTTGCCATCGTGTATGGAGATTGGAGTTCAGCTCTGGACTTCACCATCTCGCTGTGTACATCCATAATCCTATCCATCGGATTGATTCGGTATGGTGAGCACAAAAGGAAAAGTGCCCAAGGATTGTCTTGGCGGCACGGATTGGTAGTAGCATCTTTTACGTGGATACTGCTAACCTTGATCAGTGCAATCCCATACTCGCTTAGCGGACATTCACTATCCTATTTAGATTCGGTATTTGATGTAATGAGCGGATTCACGACTACCGGCGTTTTTATGTTGCAAGATTTGGATCACATCTCGCAGGCATTGAATTTCTGGAGGCATTTGCTGACATTTGTTGGCGGACAGGGAATGATCGTTCTTGCAATCAGTTTCTTTGTTAAGGAAAGCGGAAGCGCATATAAATTTTATGTCGGTGAGGGAAAAGATGTTACCTTAGTGCCTAATGTAAAAGGTACCGCGCAGTGGATTTGGAAAATCAGTTTAGTATATCTGATTATCGGAACGACCTTATTATGGGCACAGGGGATGCGTATCGGATTAAATCCGGTGAATTCACTTTTCCATGGTATTTATATATTCATGTCTGCTTGGAGTACCGGCGGATTTGCCCCAAATTATCAGAATGTCCTCTTCTATCATGACTTCTTGTTTGAAACTATCGGACTAGTTATTTTCATCATCGGATCTTTCAACTTCGGTTTGCACTTTGCATTGATACAAGGAAAGTATAAGGAATTCAGGAAAAATATTGAGGTCGTCAGTTTCTTTGTTTCATCTTTTATTCTTAGTGTTCTGGCAGTTATTTATCTCAACAACACAGGCATGTACACACGATCCATTAGTCTGTTCAGAAGGGTAGTTTACAATATTCTGTCAGCCCACACCACAACCGGGTTTGGTTCGGTATATGCTCAACAATTTATTTCTGACTGGGGTGGTCTTGGCATCACCGTCATGGTCGTGGCTATGTTGATTGGCGGCAGTGCTTGTTCAACTGCCGGTGGTATTAAGGGATTGAGGATCGGCATAATTTTTAAAGGCATTTACAATGATATTCAGAAGTTGATGAGAGGCGAAAGGACGATGCGTATTGCAAAGTATCATCACATTCAAGACCATGTCTTAGATGATGCAACTTTTCGTTCAGCATCTAGCATTGCCATTATGTACATCGTATTGTTTACGGTCGGGGTAATATTAACAACATTGAGTGGGTACAGCTTGCTTGAATCAAGTTTTGAAGTCGCTTCGGTGACGGGCAATGTCGGATTGAGCATTGGGATCATCCAAGCAACCATGCCTTCGTATCTAAAAATTTTCTACATTCTGGCCATGTATTTAGGCCGTCTGGAATTCATTTCGGTGTTTGTTCTTATCGGAATGCTATTCAAAGGAGTTAACCAATGGTTTCAACGATATTAAGTTTACTGTTGGCATTTCAATCACCGGTAATTTCAATCAATCAACTGATTTCGGAAAGTCATGATTTTGATAAAAAGACCGTAATGATTGAAGCTGAAGTGATTTTGGAAGTACTTGAACGAGGTGATCATGCTTGGATCAATGTAAACGATGGTACCAATGCCATTGGGGTATATTTGCCCATTGAAATGACGGAGGAAATCAAAGTATTCGGTGATTATAATC
>JANJWY010000038.1 GCA_024709285.1 Erysipelotrichaceae bacterium | reverse complement strand
AATAACATATGAAAGCATTAATATTAAAGTACATAGAGTATCTTTTCATCTTCTTAGCACCGATTGCTATCGGATTTGCGTATTTTTTAGTTATCATGCTTCTTAAGAAAATAAACAAGCATGTTAATTATCTGTTGGGATTGATCATACCGCTGGCTATCAATGTTATATTTCTGTTTATGATATTTCCAACGTATCAAGGGGATATCAATCCGGCATTTGTCGAAAGTGTAAGTTATTTCGGTCTGTCTCTTGCAGGTACAATGACCTACGGAATATTTGCGGTATCGGCTTCCGGTATTAAAAAACGTGTTAAGTGACTCTCGTACAGAGAGTTTTTTATTATCAATAATGATTATCGATACAGAATATTGACTTTGTGAAATCAAAAACTATAATTGTTAGTGTATACTAACTTTTTTAGTTAGCGGAGGATGTATGACATTAAAGGATGTAAACCCCGGACAAGTGTGTGTCATTGAGGGTATTGGAAAGAAAAGTTCGCTGCGCAAGCGGATTATTGATATGGGCTTAACGATTGGAACGACGATCGAAGTAAGAAAATTAGCGCCTTTGGGAGATCCGATTGAAATTCTTATTCGCGGATATCATTTGAGTTTAAGAAAGGCAGAAGCTGCCGAAGTGTTTGTGAGGTTAGTCTGATGGGATTACATATAGCACTTGTAGGAAATCCAAACAGCGGTAAGACGACGCTGTTCAATGATCTGACCGGATCTAATCAATATGTGGGTAACTGGCCGGGCGTAACGGTGGAGAAGAAGACGGGTAAGGCGAAACACGATCACTTACCGATTGACATCACCGATCTGCCGGGCATTTACTCGTTCTCTACCTATACATTGGAAGAAGTTATTGCCAGAGAGTTTGTTGAGAGTGGTGATGTTGACGTGATTATCAATATCGTTGATGCATCAAACATTGAACGAAACTTGTTTTTGACGTTGCAACTGTTGGAAATGCGTAAACCTATGGTCATTGCGATGAATATGATGGATGTACTCAAGACCAGAGGAACACTCTTGGATTGTGAAGCATTATCGAAGCAGTTGAATGTGCCTATTGTTCCGATTGTCGCAAGTAAATCGTTAGGAATTAAAGAGTTACTACAATCAGCGGTTGATCAAATGGGAATCGTTCCGCCATTGCCTATGATTTACAACGAACAGCTTGAACATGTCATTCAAATGGTCGAGAAAAAACTGAAGGTCAGTGTCATGTCGAGAATGCATGCCGTACGTTTTGTTGAGGAGGGTGGTATAGCCGTTTTGGGTCATACGATCGATCCGGTCTTTTTGGCACAGCTCAACGAGGAAGTAGAGAAGAAAATTGCTTTTAAAAGCATTGATCGGGACATGGTCATTTCCGATGAGAAATATGCATTCATAACGAATCTGGTCAGTGGTGTAACGACGCAGATCAAAGAAAAGGAGAAATACTCTTTATCTGACAAGATCGATGCAGTCGTGACACATCGGGTATTTGCGATTCCAATCTTTCTTTTGGTCATGTTCGGATTATTTTCATTGTCCTTTGGTCCGGTGGGCAGTTTCTTTAAGTCCAATTTTGAATGGCTAATTCAAGAGGGAGTCATTGTTCCCATTTCGAACATTTTAGAATTTTTACAAGTGTCAGATTGGATGTATAGCCTGGTGGTTGATGGTGTTTTGGGTGGTGTCGGATCGGTTCTGAGTTTCTTGCCTGAAATAACGATCTTGTTTTTAACGCTTTCGATTCTGGAAGATACAGGGTATATGGCGCGGGCAGCTTTTATCATGGATCGTCTGTTACGTAAGTTTGGGTTATCCGGTCGTTCTTTTATCCCGATGATCATGGGATTTGGTTGTACAGTTCCGGCATTAATGGCAACGCGCACGTTGGAGAGTGAGCGTGATCGCCGCTTAACGATGATGATCACACCTTTTATGTCCTGTGGTGCACGTTTTCCGATATATGCCGTGTTTGCGGCTGCATTTTTTACAGACTCGCAGGCAACAGTCGTATTCTCAATATATTTGCTTGGAATCGTCGTTGCTGTAGTTTCCGGAATTATTCTGAAACGGTTTGTAACCAAAGGCAAAATTTCCAGTTTCATCATGGAACTCCCGGAATATCGTTGGCCAACTCCAAAAAACTTATTCTTGCACACGTGGGATCGCGTCAAGGGATTTATCATCAAGGCCGGAACTGTCATTTTGGTAGCTATGGTAATCATATGGTTTTTACAAAGCTTTGATTTTTCCTTCCGGATGGTCGATGACAGTGTTAACAGTATTTTTGGTATCATCGGATCTCAATTAGCCATTTTATTTGAGCCGTTAGGCTTTGGGGATTGGCGCTCAGCAATGAGTCTGATTGTCGGTTTGGTCGCAAAGGAAGCCGTTGTCGGAACGTTGGGCGTGTTGTATGGTGTCGGTGAAGCGGCGGTCGATAATCCGGAGTTACTCTCTGCTCCGCTTCGTACGATGTACACACCGCTGACCGCATATGCGTTTATGGCGTTTACGCTTTTGTATATGCCTTGTATCGCAGCGTTTGCGGCAATGAAGCGCGAAATGAATTCTTGGAAGTGGACGTTGATTGCTGTAACATATCAGACAGGTGTGGCATGGTTGGTGGCCTTTGTCATCTATCAAGGCGGCCTGCAATTAGGGTTGAGGTGAACATATGGGTGATTACATCGTAGGTGGTATTCTTGCCATAATCTTATCTGTTATAATATATCGGATGATTGTTTCAAAGCGTAAGGGAAGGTCGATTACGTGCGGTTCGTGTAAGTATGCGGCTGATTGTTGTTTGAAAGACGTTAAGAAAGACAATTGTCATTCGGAGGTATCAAAATGACAGAACAAGATAAGCTTACTCCATCCATTGAAGATTATTTGGAGGCGATTTATGTGTTGGATCAGGCGGATAAAGGGGTGCGGTCCGTGGACGTTGCAGATAAGCTGCGTGTGGCGAAGCCCAGTGTCAATCGGGCTCTTAAGAGTCTGGTTGAAGGCGGACTGATTGAGCAGCAACGTTATTCGGTGATTTATCTTACGGACCAAGGCAAAGAGCAGGCGAGGAAGATTCTTCATCGCCATACGGTTATCAAAGGTTTTTTGACTGATGTTTTAGGACTTGATGATGAGCGTGCGGATGAAGAAGCATGTAAGATCGAACATGTCGTCTGTGAAGATACGGTGGATCGTTTGAGCGAGCATGTTGATCGTTTTCTACACAAGATATGAGAATGACGGTTGATTTGCATGGACTGACGGTGTACGAAGCGAAGTTAGTGTTGGATCGCTTTTTGGAGCGTCTGCCTAAAGGAGTTTTGGAAGTTGCGGTGATTCACGGATATCAGTCAGGGGTGCGTCTTCGCACTTTTGTCAGTAAGTATGAACATCATAAAGTGACAGGGAAAATCAAAACGATGAATCCGGGTGAGACGATTTTTGTTATAAAGAGATAGGTTTGGTCATTGATTATTTAGTTTTTTTGTGCTAATATTTTAGGGCACAGCGATGGACACTTAGCTCAGTTGGGAGAGCATCTGCTTGACGTGCAGAGGGTCAGGGGTTCGAGTCCCTTAGTGTCCACCATTTTATTTTATGTGCGCCCGTGGCGCAACGGATAGCGCGTTTGATTCCGATTCAAAAGGCTACAGGTTCGATTCCTGTCGGGCGCGCCAATTTTTTTTGTTTATGCCGGGACGTAGCACAGCTTGGTAGTGCGCTTGCTTCGGGAGCAAGAGGTCGCAGGTTCAAATCCTGTCGTCCCGACCATTATTTGGGGCTGTAGCTCAGCTGGAAGAGCACAACGCTGGCAGCGTTGGGGTCGAGGGTTCGAGCCCCTTCAGCTCCACCATGAAAAGTCACCATCTGTTATGAGAATTCATAACGGATGGTTTTTTTATATAATCGCTGAAGTTTTTGTTTACTGAATTCAGTGATTATCTGCACTTTACCCAGACTTAAGCCTGCCTATGGTATAATAAGGTATAGCACCAATATCCCTTGGATGCTTTGAATCTTCAGGGAATAGTAAGTATGAAATACAATATGCGGTAAAGGGATCACTGAAAGGCAGGGAGTTTTTTCATGGCTCGCAATGGAATCATGTTTCAATATTTCGAATGGTATATGAATGGACTTGATAGCAGGCTTTGGATCCAACTGAAAGAGGATGCCCAACATCTGAAGGACATTGGTATTACGAGTGTCTGGATTCCACCGGTATTCAAGGGCACATCTCCTTTTGATACAGGTTATGGAATTTATGATTTATATGATCTTGGTGAGTTTGATCAAAAGGGATCAGTCAAAACTAAATATGGAACAAAGGATGAACTTTTAAAAGCTATTCATGAACTTCATCAGTGTGGCATCCATGTATATGTCGATGTAGTTTTAAATCATAAGGCCAACGGCGATGAAAAGGAAACATTTCTGGCTCGGGAAGTCGATCCTTATGATCGAAACAAATCAATATCAGAACCGTATGAAATCGAGTCATGGACAAAGTTCACCTTTCCAGGAAGAGGCGATCAATACTCTTCTTTCAAATGGAATTGGACTCATTTTTCTGGGGTAGACTTCAATGAAAGAGATCACAAACGCGCGATTTACAAAATTGAGGGTGTAAATAAGGGTTGGTCCAAAGGTGTCAACTTTGAAAATGGTAATTTTGATTATTTAATGTTCAATAATGTTGACTATAAACATCCCGATGTGGTCAAGGAAATTCGTGATTGGGCCATATGGTTTGTCAATTTTACCGGTGTGGATGGCTTTCGCTTTGATGCGGTCAAACACATCAACGATTATTTTATGCGTGATTTGATTCGAAAAATCCGCGGAGAATATCGTACGGACTTTTATTTTGTAGGTGAATACTGGTCCCAAAACAGTGGTGAAATGAGTGACTATTTATTCAATGTCGGTTATGAAATGAACTTGTTTGATGTAAAGTTACACTTTAACATGCATAGTGCCAGCAGTTCGCTGGGACATTATGATATGAGCAAGATATTTGATGATACCTTGGTCAAAGAGCATCCGGATTATGCAGTTACGTTTGTGGATAATCATGACTCACAGCCGACGCAAGGGTTGCAATCTTGGGTGGAATCTTGGTTCAAACCACTGGCCTATGCACTGATCTTGCTACGAAAAGGTGGCTATCCGATGATTTTTTATGGAGATTATTATGGTATACGGGGACCTGAGTCTATTGAGGGTCAACAAACGGTGATCGATACGTTAATGTATATCCGCACCTATCATGCCTATGGAGAAGAGGTAGATTATCTCGATGATCCCAATGTTATTGGCTGGGTTCGGATGGGTGATGAAGTTCATCCTTATGGATGTGCTGTAGTCATGAGTAATGGCGAAGGCGGAGTGAAGAAAATGAATGTCGGATCGATCAACCAAGGAGCAATTTATGCGGATTATTTGGGCAACC
>JANJWY010000231.1 GCA_024709285.1 Erysipelotrichaceae bacterium | reverse complement strand
TGATATCACAATTCATCTTTTCCGGCTATCAAAACAGATGCAGCCTTGAAACTCTACCCACACAACCAGGCAATATGTTATAATCATTAGGATTAACCGAGGTAATAACTATGAAACTTAACAAAAGCTATTTTTACACACTAAGAGAAAATGTCAAAGATGAGGACTCCGCCAGCGGCAACCTGTTGGTTCGCAGCGGCATGTTCAACAAGAGCTCTTCGGGTGTTTACATGTACTTGCCCTTGGGCTATAAAGTACTGAAGAAGATTGAAAATATCGTACGCGAAGAAATGAATGCGGCTGGGGCACAGGAAGTGCTTATGCCCTCCTTGATCCCGGAAGAAGTGTATATCGCTTCGGGTCGCCGGGAAGGCTTCGGATCGAGCATGTTTTCATTGAAAGACCGCTTCAACAAACCTTTTGTCCTGGGACCGACTCATGAAGAACTGTTTGCGGCCGCAGCAGCCATGCACATCAAGTCTTATAAGGATATGCCGATCAATCTGTATCAGTTTCAAACCAAGTTTCGCGATGAACCGCGCCCGCGCTTCGGATTGATCCGCGTGCGAGAATTCATCATGAAAGATGCTTATTCCTTTGATACCGATATCGAAGGATTGAACAAATCTTACCAGCTGATGTTTGATGCCTATAAGAATTCATTTGACCGCATGAAAATCGATTATAAAATCGTTACGGCCGATACCGGTGTCATGGGTGGCATGCTTTCTGAAGAATTTCAGGCAGTCACGGACATCGGTGAAGATATACTGGTTTTGTGTGACAGCTGCGGATACTCATCCAATTTGGAAGTTGCAGCTTGTGTAAGCAAAGAAGCGATGTCCAATGCCTCATTTGAATCGAAAGAACTGGTATTTACGCCCAAAGCGAAAACTATTGAAGAAGTATCCGGATACTTCGGATTGCCGGTCACTCAGTTTGTAAAGACGCTGATTTATCTTGTCGACAATAAGCCGGTTGCCGTGATGGTCCGTGGCGATCACGAAGTGAATGAGACCAAAGTCCGTAAGCTGGTTGGCGGTTCTTCGATCGAACTGGCTCCTGCAGCTATCGTAGAAGATGTAACCAAAGCAGCCGTCGGTTTTGCCGGACCGGTCGGATTGACGATTGACGTAGTTGCGGATAATGAAGTCGTAAAACTGCGTAATTTCATCGTCGGTGCCAATCAGACGGATCATCACTTTAAAAACGTGAATCTGTCCGATTTCAATATCAAAGTCATGGGTGATATCCGTCAGATCAAAGATGGCGATAATTGTCCAAACTGCAATGGCCATGTTTACTTTAAGCATGGTATTGAAATCGGCAACACCTTTAAACTCGGTGAGAAATATTCGAAAGTAATGGATCTGGAATACCTCGATGCCAACAATCAGTTGCATCCGGTCGTCATGGGTTCTTATGGTATCGGTCCGGGTCGCTGTCTTGCGGCTTTGGCCGAACAGAATCATGATGAATTCGGTGTTAAGTGGCCGATAGCTGTTGCTCCTTTCGAAGTCGCTATCGTCATCATCAACTTAAAAGTCGAAAAACAGGTTCAGGCAGGCAATGATTTGTACACACTTTTCAAAAATGCGGGTATCGATGTCGTGCTTGACGATCGGGACGAACGTGCTGGCGTTAAATTCAATGATATGGATTTACTGGGTGTTCCCTTGCGGATCACCGTCGGAAAAACAATTGATCAAGACATGGTCGAGCTGAAAATCCGTGGCGAAAAAGAAAGCATATCGGTACCGCTGAGTAATGCGTTGACTCATGTGCAAACGATGATAAAAGAACAACTGTCTAAATGACAGTTTTCTTATGCAAGTTAGCTGGTGTTCTGTGCAAGTTATCCAATAATATCAACCCGTTTCAATGTTTATGTTATTCTATTATCGAGGAGGTCACCTTATGAAAAAAAGATATTGGATATTACTTATTGCAATTTTACTCATACTGCCTTTAGCGCACATGGAACGCAAAAAAACTTTGGTCGTCGATGCTAAGATCACCGACATTACCAGTGAAACTCATTTAAAGCAAATCATTCGAAGCATTCGCAGTAAAATGAATACCGGTTATAATAATCTGCCGGGAGTCCCAGAGTTTGCGACGGATGACCGTCAGGCATCAAAAGTTGATTTTACCGGAACCAACAATCAGATTTCCGGTGTAGATGAAGCGGACATCGTAAAAACCGATGGTATGTATATATATCAGCTGAGTAACAATCGCATCCGGATCATTCGGGCATTTCCTTTGGAAGATGCCGGATTAGTCATGGAAAAAACATTTGAGGAAAATGCCTATTATTATCAGATGTTTCTGCATGATG
The DNA here is from genome assembly GCA_024709285.1 of Erysipelotrichaceae bacterium. GTDB lineage: Bacteria > Bacillota_I > Bacilli_A > Erysipelotrichales > Erysipelotrichaceae > UBA2227. Next base: position 4,719 of record JANJWY010000231.1, on the reverse strand, counting down.
ATTACTTAGTGCTGTTGGGCAACCGTTGGGAAGCTTATCAGCCGGAAGAACCTGAAGGCGAAAATGATGACGGCGATCCAAAAGCCGATGAGCCTATCGGCGGTAAAAGCATGATTTGGTGGGGAAAATCCTACCAGCGCGTCGTTGTTTATGATATTTCCGACCGCACCCAAATGAAAAAAGTAAAATCCCTTGAAGTTGAAGGTTACGGTATGGCTGCTCGCAAGATTGATAATAAGATCGTGCTTGTAACCAATAAGGGTGGTTACTGGGGAATGTATCGCGGATTTGCTGAAGGTTCGACGGATGGAAGCGCAAATGATGTGAATTTATCAGACATCCTGCCTTCCTATCGGGTAGATGATGAAAAAGCAAAACTGATTGATGCCACCGATGTCAAAGTCATTGGTATTCCTGATTCGACAGATATGACCACAGTGACGACATTAACATTGGCCGATGGATTTGATACTCAAATGGAAGCCATTATGGCCGGTGCCGGAACCGTGATGGTTACCCGGGAGAATCTGTACGTTGCTCATCAGCAATGGCCTCAGTACAATGAGCTGACCGGATTCTTTGATGGATCTGTCGTAACTGAAATCTATAAGCTCAATATTGAAAATGGTATCAAACTGCTTTCCAGCGGTAAGGTCGATGGTTATCTGATTAATCAGTTTGCCATGGATGAATCGGATGGCAAGCTGCGTGTAGCAACTACAACTCAAAAGTACAAACAAAATCAAGAATGGGAAACGGAAAATCATGTATTCGTTCTTGATTCCAATATGAAACAAGTCGGTCATCTTGACGGCATTGCCAAGGGAGAAACGATATACTCCGTCCGTTTTACCGGTGATCGCGCTTATATGGTCACATTTGAACAAGTTGATCCCTTCTTCGTCATCGATCTCAGCGCAAACCAACCGAAAATACTAGGCGAACTGAAGATTCCTGGATTCTCCAATTATCTGCATCCAGTCGATGGAAATCTGGTGTTTGGTATCGGTAAAGATGTCAAAGTTGAATCTGACGGACGTCTTGTGACCGGAGCATTAAAAATATCCCTGTTTGATGTTAACAACGAACTGAGCCCGAAAGAAGTAGACAATCTGAAAATCGGATCAGAATATACGTACTCAGAAGCATTGTATGATCATAAAGCCATTCTGTATGTTAAGAGCAAGAATCTGCTGGCCTTTACAATCAATGACTACAACATGGTCGTCAGTTCCGATGATAAGTACTCCTACACCAATCAGGCGATCTTCGTCACCGTAGATCCCAATGGCGATTTAATCTTACGTGGCGAAGTGAATCTTCGACCCAAAGATGCCGAAGGAGATTATTCCATTCAGCGCATCGTCCATATCGACAATTATGTCTATCTGTTATCAGACAAGATGTTTACGGTACTCGACATCGATACCTTAGCCATCGTCAAGCAAATCAATAAATAATGCGCATTAAAAAAGAACGGGACATCCGTTCTTTTATGTGTTCTGAAGCAGATTTTTCAGGATTTCAATCAAATCTCTTCCGGAGGTGGTAGATACCTCCATCATCCCACGATTCTCCTCAACGTATAAAATGTTGTGTCGGTCGAATACAAAGGCTCTTGCCCGGGATACCTCATGTTGTTCATCCGCTTTTTTAACAAATAATAAATCGACTGTTAAATCCAACAGAAGACAGCTGGTAGATAAGGAAAGCCAGTCATCAGCCAATAAGAGCAGATTATCTTTTTTAATAATATATCCGGCATCTATCGCTTTCTGAATGGATGGTTTGCCTTCAAATATGGTTAACCAGCTGCCAATCGCAAGTACTTGATCAGAAGCAATCTGATCATTTATCACTTTTTCTTCAAAGGCCAGTCGGAATTCTTCCTCATTGCCTAACCCTGTCAAAACTGCTTTCCGCTGACAGTCCATTGTGGAAACCGCTGCTTTAATTGCGTCGCAGTTACCGATTTTCTTAAACGGAACGTCAATGTAACGTCCATCACCGATAAACTCCCGATAATCCGTTATGCTGTCTTCTACCGGTATCGGATATCGGATCGTATATACTCCGCCTTGCTGATCCACGGAAACGCCTTGTTCTTCAAAGAAATAGGCCGTTTTCTCACTGACATTGGATAGTTTTATCAATTGAATGCGGAAGGCCGTATCAGCATAAGCCAATGTTTTAAGCATTGCATAAACGGCAGGACTAATCTCTCCTATGTCATCGATGATTCCTTGTCTGATCAATGACTTCATCTGTTCATCAGTTAATTCTTTTTGTTCAAACTGCTTGAAAACAGATATTTTGGTTGCGTTTGGAAAGGCTTTGCCAAGCCATCCGAGCATTGCCGGACTGCATGTAATTGTGATTGCCATTATTCGTCACCTCCGATGATTTGGCCCTTGATTCCATCTTTAAGACTTCCCTTCAGTTCGTTCATTGCGTTTTCGCGTGCTCCGGTTTTGATTATTCCCTTTGCCAGCGGATTATTGTTTATGACCTGACTGACGCTAAAATCACTTACATCAACTGAAGATCCTTTTGGAATCGGCAGTTTATTAGCTAACTTATCAATGCCTGCTTCCAAAACATTATCGACGACACCATCCAAAGCGCCGCTTTTAAGTCCCTCTGAGAAATCCTTACCCTCTGCCATCGAATCCATGCCGCCTTGAAAAGCACTGTTTGCGACACTTACTGCCGCTTTTTTAAACGGACTGTCATCCAGTGCGTCCTTTACAACTTCTGTGACGGCATTGGCAATTCCCTTCGCAAGATGTTTTCCTGCATTTTTAGGATCTGCCAAACCCTCACCAACCCCTTCTGCCGCGGCTTTCCCGGCAGTATATGCCAGTTTGATGGATTTTCCGGCAGGTCCGGTCACATGAGACAACCCTTCAACAGCCAGATCTGCACCAAACTGAACTCCTTCGGCGGCTTTGGTAGCAAGATCCCAACGGCCTGCAGATGCCATCTGCTTTTCATACTCGGCTTCAGCCGCTGCCATGGATGCTTTTAGTTCTTTTCTGCGGATTTCATCAGCCAAACCTATGGCTATATCCATTTCTGCACGTTTTTTTTCAAAAGCCTTTGTCAGTTTATCAAACTCTGCACCAGGACCGATGTCACCACGCTCTTTCGCAGTATAGTCAAATTCAGCATTGTTAGCTTTTAAAACACCGGCCAACTCTTTCTCGCGCTGCTGAAGCTGATTGATACGGTCTTGAATATCCTTGGTATCATATCCCTGATTGCCATATCCTTTGGCAGTAGCCTGAAGTAAAGACATCTCTTCCTTTACGGCAATCATATCTGTCTGACGTTGACTGATCCATTCGTTTTTAGATTCTATTGCCGCTTGCTGTTCTGCTTTCTCTACTTCAGCCATATACTTCTCATACTCTTTGAATTGAATCTGATTTTTGAGATAATTCAAGTAATCTTCATACTGCTGCTTCATGTTGTCATAACCGGCATCGGTCTTATCGGCTGTTTTATCCGATTCTTCCCATTGCTTAGCTAAATCAGACATCTCATTTTGAAGTTTTCCAAGTTCATCACTGATGATTTTCTCAGCTTCACTATAGGCATCCAACGTGTTTTGTTGTTGTTGAGAAGCATCCTTTGCCACTGCTTCGGCTAATTCTTTGGCAACTTTTGCTGTATCGCCCATCAAAGCTTGCTTAGCCGACTCAATCATTACAAGAGCAGCTCCTGTAGCACTGATGGTGGCTATGGTGTCGACAACGACCACACCAAAGCTTTCGCTGGAAGAGTTGGTAACAAAATCAATCCTGACTTTCATGATGACACCTCATTTCTTTCTTTGCATGTGTTAATCTGATTTAGAATCGGGCATCCGCCATAACAATGGTTTACTTTGGCACAACCCAGGCATTTTGGTGAGTATCGATTGCGGAAACGATTAAACACTTCACTGTCCCATGCCTGATCAATCGAATACTTCGATAAATCGATGCTTATTGAATCATCCTTTTCGAAACTGCAAGGAAACATCCGTGCATCCGGTGAAATATAGGCGGAAAACCGGCCTGCTTCACATGGTTCAATGGTCTGTACATCAATGTTGGTTGTATTGCTTAGCAATCCGGGAACACAGCAACTGTCAAACCCGGCTTTATCAATGTGCTCTTTTTTATTAAATAAATTGAAGAAATATTGAACTTTTGGATCAGAAGCTTGTAGTACATTTATTTCGCTTCCCAATCCTACGGGCTTATGTAATAAGAATATAATGCGATTGATTCCCTTAGGCCATTGATCGTTCTCCATTCGATCGATAGCTTCATCTATGGTCGCATTACTGATGACATAGTGAATATTCGTCTTAACACCCGCATTAATGAGTCGCTCAATGGCACGGATCGTATAATTCTGACGGTACCAACTGACAGCAGCTGCACCACAGTGCTTTTTAATCAAGGCAATTCTGTATTCATCAAGACCTATGCCAGAGGTAGTCAGGTTAGGTACAACTTCGTTTTTCGTACACAGGTTCAAAATTTCTTCAAAATCCTCATGTTGATCCGGATCCCCTCTGCCTCCCAATGCGACTTGAAATGTGCGATTGCGACATTGCTCGATGATCATTCGAAATCTCTCGGTCGTCATATTGGGTTCTATGACTTGATTACCCGATTGATAACATTCAACTTTGGATAATGCACAAAGTCCGGATAAACCATGTGT
>JANJWY010000222.1 GCA_024709285.1 Erysipelotrichaceae bacterium | reverse complement strand
GACGTAATGACCGTGCGGTTTTCACCCCCGGAATCCAATCCGATGCAGCGCTTGCTTTCAATGAGTGAAGTATCGAAAGCGACGGCACCCAACAAACCGATTTCTTCGGCAGCAGTAAACAGACATTCCAACGGCGGATGTTTGATTTGCTCATCTTCAAGCAAGGCCAGCATATATGCCACCGCAAAACCGTCATCCGCGCCTAAGGTCGTGTGATTGGCTCTCAGCCACCCGTCTTCCTCAATCAGCTCGATGGGATCTTTGGTAAAATCATGATCACTGTCCGGTGCTTTTTCACATACCATATCCGTATGCCCTTGCAAAAGAACACTTGGCGCATGTTCACCGCCATGCTGACCGGGCTTACGGATCAAAACATTGTTCATATGATCCCGAACTGCGGATAATTCGCGTTCGTTTGCAAATTCTACGAGAAATTCAGCGATTTTCGCTTCATTGAGACTCCCTCTGGGGATTTGGCTGATCTTTTCAAACCAGATTCTTGGATGGCTCATCGTATCATCTTCCTTTGACTTATAACGATTATTATAGCACTAATTAAGCAAAATACATCCCGAAGGATGTATTTCATAAGTATCTGTTTAACTATTTCGCTTTGTATTTCTCAATCAGCTGCCAGCCTTCGGTTTCACTGAAATACTCACTGATCACCGAGATCCACGGCATGATCAAGTCCAATCGGGATTCTCTTCGATACAAACGTTCGATATGTTCAAGCAGCATGTCATACACCATGTGCGGATAAGGATCGATCAGATACGGATATAACTGAGCGATAAACCCGGGATTGCGTTGAACATACACCGCCATTTCTTCCCAGCGCTTCTCTTCCGTCAGTAAATGACGGTACACCCAATCCGAAAAAGCTCCCTGATGAAATTCGCGAATCATGTCATCCACTACATCCCGCCATACCCTGCGGTCAGTCATGCTGCGCAGATGATCCAAGGCATTGCTTTCACCGCAGTAATACAGCCATTTCAGCGTCGATCGAAATCCCATATCATCATCCAGCTGCTGGTAAGCCTCCAGCATCAAACCGACCCAGCCGACATCTTCGTGTTTCGGTGATTTCCGGATTTTCTCACGGCATAACGGAATGACTTTCAACGGCTCACGTCGTTTTAAATACAGACCGATTAGATAGTTTCGAATCAGATCTGAATCCAAATGTCCCAAAGCATAAGTCTCTATATCACGTTCACTGGCATGCAGTTTATAGGCAAACTCGATTTCAGCAAGTATCTGCGGGTGCTCGATTCCTTCACTGATCGAACCTATGACATGCAAGATTTCTTCTTGCAGTAAATCATCGGAAGCAAACACACATAAAGCCTGCAGCCAAAGTCCTTTGACCTCATCCTTGATTTCCGGATATAACTGCGTCCACAGCAGCACATCGGAAATGAGTCTGCGCGGATCGATCTGATAGGAAGAAGCAATGGCCTTGATCCACATCGTCTGCTTTTTGAAGAAGTTCATCTGTTCCAAATCGTTGTTGCTGGCTGTCCAGTAACTGACGATTTCATCCATCATAAATTCCAGCACGACCAAGGCCGGAAGATAACAATGATGATCCAACAGCCAGTGCATTTGTTCGTTGTAATATTCATACGCCTCAAAAAGCAGGTCCACATTGTCATTTTGCGTGGCCGCGGCCAATGCAATGGCCAACTGCTCGATCACGACCGTGTGCAACTGTGCCGGATCTTGGATGCTTGCATTGATATTGCTGTCCAGATTCAAAACGGTTTGGATCTCATAGTCCTTGTTTTGACGTTGGGAAAGCATGATAAAACTTGCGGCCATATGCTTGCAGTGGTGGACTCCGCAGTCACAGGTGTGCGAAAGCAGATGTCCGGCATCATCAACAGCGATGTTGATATTGTATGGCCGGGTCCCATCAACGACCACGTTAAAAACATGCGGATCCGTCATGGGGCGTTTTCGTACCAGTCCCCACTCCATATAATCGACACCGCGACGGAATATATAGTCGTCAAATAAATGATGAGCAAATCGGATGTGCATAACTCGTCCTCCTTGTACCCAGCAAGCGTCTGTATCTTTATTATACCGAAGTTGCGCTGATAGATAAACAAAAACAGCGGACTTTCACATTCGAACTTCTCTGAAATATGTTACAATGGAATCGAACTTAACATTGTAATCTTGTTTAGGAGGATACACCCATGAATTCCACCGAATTTCGCGTTGAAAAGGACTCGCTTGGCGAAGTCCTTGTTCCTGTAAATGCTCTTTACGGTGCGCAGACCCAACGTGCAATCGAAAATTTCCCAATTACCAAGCGTCATATTCACAAGCAAATGATTCGCGCGGTCGGAATGATCAAAAAGGCCAGTGCTTTGGCCAATCAGAAAGCCGAGTTGCTCGATGGACGCAGAGCGCGTTATATCGTTAAGGCTTGTGATGAGGTCATTGACGGCAGACTCGATGAATGGTTTATTACCGATGCCATTCAAGGCGGTGCCGGGACGTCGGTCAATATGAATGCCAATGAAGTCATTGCCAACCGGGCGGCTCAGCTGGCCCGCCGTGCCATCGGTGAGTATGACTATATTCATCCCAACGATCATGTCAATTTCGGTCAGTCGACCAATGATGTATACCCCTCCGCCGGTCGGGTGGCCAGTTTGTTTATGGTCAAAGACTTACTGAATGAGCTTCAGCTTTTACAAGTATCGTTACTGAAGAAAAGCGAAGAGTTTGAAAATGTATTGAAAATGGGCCGTACCCACCTTCAAGATGCCATTCCCATTCAGTTGGGTCAGGAGTTTCATGCCTTTGCGACTTCGATCACCCGCGATATCAAGCGCATCCGCGTGGCTTTCAATGACTTAAAAGCGGTCAATATGGGAGCAACGGCGGTAGGGACCGGACTGAATGCGGATGAACGTTATAAGAAAATCATTGTTAAAGAACTGAGTCATATTTGCGGGATCACGCTGACATCTGCTAAAGATCTGGTGGACTCGACCCGCAATGTCGATACCTTTGTGTGGGCGTCAAGCTCATTGAAAACACTGGCAGTCAACCTTTCCAAAATGGTCAACGATTTGCGTCTGATGGCATCCGGTCCAAAGACCGGTTTTGGGGAAATCCGTTTTCCTGAGCGTCAGCCCGGATCGTCCATCATGCCCGGAAAAGTTAATCCGGTCATTGCGGAAGTGGTCAATCAGGTATGTTTCAATGTTTTCGGAAATGATCTGACCATTCTAAAAGCAGCGGAAGCCGGACAGTTGGAGCTCAATGTCTTTGAACCGGTCCTGTTTTATAAAATATTTGAATCCTTGGAAACCTTGACCAATGCCTGCCATACGTTGCGTGTCAATGCGATTGACGGCATCGAGGCCAATGTGGAGCGCTGTCAGGAGCTGGTGGACATTTCCATCGGTACGATCACAGCCGTGGCACCGCATATCGGTTATGCCACCGCATCCAAACTGGCCAAACAAGCCTTGTTTGAAAACCGTAAACTTAAGGAAATTCTGATTGAAAGCAAGCTGATCGATCCGGATGAGTTGGAGTTGATTCTGAATGCGAAAACCATGACGAAGCCGGGAATTCCGGGTCGCAAGTTGTTGTTGAAGAAAAACAAAGAGCAAAGCGAGCGTGAGGAAAGTGAACATGAAGAAGATTACAGCCGAGAGGATTAAAGATGCCGTCAAAGAGGCTTGTCTGTCGATTCAGTATCGCTACAGCCCGAAGATGGAAGAGACACTTACGTCTTATATGAATAAGGAAGAGTCCGGACTGGCCAAAAACATCCTGAAAATCCTGTTGGAGAACAGTGATACGGCATCCGAGAATCGTTTGCCGATGTGTCAGGATACCGGGATGATCGTGGTGCGTATGACGATCGGTCAAGAAGTTCAGATCGTGAATGGTTCTTTAAGAGATGCCATAAATCAAGGGGTGCGTGAGGCGTATGATGTCGGTTATCTGCGAAAATCAATCGTCGATGATCCGATTTTCAATAGAAAAAACACCAAAGACAACACTCCCGCCATTATATACACAGACATTGTTGATGGTGATGAAATCATCATTGAAGTTGCGGCGAAGGGTTTCGGTTCGGAAAATATGTCGGCTTTGAAAATGTGTAAACCTTCTGAAGGGTTAAACGGGGTCCGTCAGTTTGTGTTGGATACGGTAAAAAATGCCGGTCCCAATGCCTGTCCGCCATTGATTGTCGGTGTCGGTGTGGGTGGAACGATGGACTATGCGGCCGTATTGGCAAAGAAAGCATTGTTTCGGGAAATCGGCGAGGAAAATCCCGATGAACGATATGCGGCTTTAGAAAGAGAATTACTTTCAGAGATCAACGAGCTGGGCATCGGACCTCAGGGACTGGGCGGAAAAACCACGGCGCTGGGTGTGTTTATTGAACACTATCCCACCCATATCGCTTCTATGCCTGTAGTGGTCAATATCAATTGCCATATGGCCAGACATACGAAGGTGGTGTTGAAATGATTCAAATCACTACACCTCTAAATCAGAGTCAAATCAATGAGTTACAAGCCGGTGATTTGGTTTTTATCTCCGGAACCGTTTATACGGCGCGGGATGCCGCTCACAAACGCATGATCGATGATTTGAATACCAAAGGTTCATTACCCTTTGATATCAACAATCAGATTTTGTACTATGTCGGTCCATCACCGACGCCTCCGGGTCAGAATTTTGGCAGTGCCGGTCCGACGACGGCGTCTCGGATGGATGCTTACACACCGACTCTGCTCGACTTAGGTCTGAAGATGATCATTGCCAAAGGATATCGCAATGACACTGTGAAGCAGTCGCTGTTAAAAAACCAGGCGGTATACCTGGTGGCGATTGGCGGTGCCGGGGCAATGCTTGGCAAATGCGTGAAGAACAGCGAAGTCATTGCTTATGAAGAATTGGGTCCGGAGGCGATTTACAAACTGGAAGTGGAGAACTTTCCGGCCATCGTCTGTTGGGACACCCAGGGAAATGATGCTTATATACAGTAAAGACGGGAATTCCCGTCTTTTAGTTTTCTTTCAGTTTTAATCGGTAGTTCACATATTCTTTAAACAATGCGTAAACGACGGATGCCAGCGGAATAAACAGCAGGATACCCAGCACCCCAAACAAGGCACCGCCCATCGTGATGGCCAACAAGATCCATATCGATGGAAGTCCGGAAGCTTTTCCGGCGACTTGAGGATAGATGAAATTGTTTTCGATCTGTCCGATGACATTGAAGATTAGGATGAACCATAGGGCTTTGATCGGATCGACCATCAGTATCAGTAAAAAACCGAAAAACATGCCGATAAAAGCACCAACCATCGGAACCAAGGCAGTAACACCGATCAGCACGCTGATCAACAGGACATACGGATAGTTCAGCAAGCTCAAAACCACAAAGAAGATGGCTCCCAAAATGACAGCCTCAACTCCCTGTCCGTAGAGAAAGTTTGCGAATATCCGATTGGAAATCGTGCCGACATGAAAGATTTTATCGGCGGTGTTCTTACTGAAAAACGCATTTACGACTTTGATAAAACCGCGAATGACGTACTCTTTCTGTAGCAATGCATAGACTGAAAAAAAGAAACCGATAATGACGGTGGTCAGACCGTTGAGCAGTGAAGAGGCAAAGGAGAAGGTGTTTTGTAACCAATCCACCCAGCTCTGCTCAAAAAATGCCACGATTGTCGTTTCAATATCCGCCCAGTTGATATTCAGACCAAAGATCCATTCTTCGATCATTTCATTTTCACCAATGATCCCTTCGATCCAGGCGATCAGATTGTTCCAGTGTTCCGGCTTCTGAAGTTCGACCACGATTACCCGAATCGTTTCATATAACTGCGGAATGATGTAGGTGAGGATCATGGTAAAAAGCACGGTAAATCCGGTCAGTGTCAAGATATAGCTGATAGGCCGATGCATTTTGATCGGGAATTTTTTAAGCCAGCCCGGTTTTTCGAAGAGGAAATTTTCGATCCATACCATCGGTCCGTTGAATACAAAGGCAATCGCAAATCCGACCATAAATGGGGTCAGGATGGAAAGAAAGCTCAATACATGTCCCAGCAGGTTCATTAAGTTAAGGCTTACAAACAGCATCAATGCCCCAAAAGCAATCAATAGCATTAATTTCTTCATGTTATCATCGTTTAATCGCATAGATTCTCTCTTTTCTAACGCAACCGTTGTTGGCCGCTGGCCGTATATATTTCATACCATTCTTCATGAGTCAAGGCAATGGTAAGTCCTGCCAAGGCATGTTGAAGTCGTCTGATTTTTCCACTGCCCGAAATCGGTATCGCTTTGACGGGGTGATAGAGTAGCCAGGCAAAAACGATGGACTCACTCTCAACACCGTGACGGCGCGCAATTTCATCGATTTTCTTTCGGGCTTTCATGTTCTTTTCTTCGTTGGATGTAAACAGCCTTCCCCCGGCCAGGGGCGACCAGATCATCGGCCGGACATTCATTTTCTGAAGATAATCCATATTGCCGTTATTGAAATGTTCGAAACAGATAGGTGAGCATTCGATTTGATTGGTGATCAGTTTGTGTTTCATGTGAGACTGTAAGGCATCGAATTTCATGGGATCAAAATTGGAAACACCTACGGCTTTGACCCATCCGGCATCGACGAGTTCATCCAGCGTTTTTCCCAGTTCGCGATGATCGATCAAGGGGTCTTCCCGGTGAATCAGAAAGACATCAAGATAGTCGCAGTTCATCTTCCGGATGCTATCCTGACAGGATTTGACGACTTTGTGTTTGCGTGTATCGTAGTGACCGATGGTATATGCCCGTTTGTCACTCATCATGTTGATTCCGGTTTTAGCGACGATTTCGATACGGTCGCGTAAATGCGGAGCCGCACGCAACACTTCCCCAACGCGTTCTTCGCAGGCATAGTTGCCATAAATCTCAGCAGTATCAAAAGTCGTGACTCCCAAAGCAATGCATTGTTCGATAAATTCAACCGTTTCCGCGATGGTCCAGTTCCAATCGGTCAGACGCCAAAGCCCCTGGACGATCGGCGATACCAAAACATTTTCATTAAGTTTAATTTTTTCCATTGTTATCACCGTTATTATCATATCACAGATTTTCATCCGTAGAATTTTGTTATAATGATTTCGGTGATTAAAATGGAAATGCGATCCAAAGATCAGGTGCGAAGATATTTGCTGGCTTATCACGGATTATTGAATGAGCCGATATTTGACGGAAAACGCGGAATTGAGAACTTTGTGGCTAAGGTGGGGAGTGTTCAGTTTGATCCCATTGACATCTGCGGTCGTAATGCCGATCTGACGTTTCAGTCCAGAATCAACAATTATGAAAAAAGATTACTTGAGGAGTTGCTATATCAAGACCGAACGCTGATCGACTATTTTGATAAAAATTTATGTATTCTGCCGATTTCGGATTGGCCGCTGATGAGCCGTCGCCGGGATCAGTTTCGTAAGGAAAGTCGTAGCAGTACGGTTGTTGACAAGCACGAACAACTGATCATAAACTATCTGAGCGAACAACCGTATGCGTGCAGTAAGGATATCGATCTGAAAGAAAGAGCGGATTGGTATTGGAGTTCTTCGAGTTCTGCGCGCGTGGTTTTGGAGACTTTGTACTTTCGCGGAGATTTGGTGGTCCATCATAAAAAAGGGACGATCAAATATTATGCAAAAAGAGAAAATGTTTTCAACGAAGATCTCTTCGATCAGTCCTTTTCGGATGATGAGCATGATGATCTGTTTCTGATGCGACGCATTCAGGCGGTGGGTATCTTGTGGAATAAACCTTCGGATGCTTTGTTGGGGATTATGGATATGAAGTCACAGCGACGCAAGCAGGCGTTTATGCGATTGCTCAACGCACAGAAAATCATTGAAGTTCAAATCGAGTCCATCAATCAGACGTTCTTCATTCCCGCATCAGCGATTCATCTTTTTCAAGATCCGCCTGAAGTAAAAAACGTTCGTACCGAGTTTATTGCTCCGTTGGATAACTTACTGTGGGATCGCAAACTGATATCCGCGATCTTTGATTTTGATTATAAATGGGAAATCTATGAGCCTCAACATCGTCGCAAATATGGCTATTATGTTCTTCCGGTACTTCAAAACGATCAGTTTGTCGGTCGGATTGAGATCATTAATCAAAAGAAAACCAAAACTCTGTGGGTACAGCGGTTTTGGCAAGAAAAATCTGTAAATATGGAATCGTTACAGCAATGCATCCAACGTTTCGCTCAGTTCAATCAGACCAAGCATATTGAATATGCGGAAGGTTGGATCATTCTAATGTCGGACGGATCATCCGAATCTCTTTGACCGGTGTTTTCATGAGGACTTCCTTAAGCATTCCGTCTTCCGTAAATCCTTGAGCCCGATAGAAATCAATGGCGCGCTGATTGGTCGATAAGACCCACAACGACGCCTTTTTATATCCCAGCAAGCGCAATTCCATCAAAGCGACGTTCATCAGATGTTTCCCCCAGCCTCGGCCATGGTAGGAGGATAACATATACATACCCCAAATCTCACCGGTGTCCGCGGTCATATCGGTATCCCTGCACTTTCCATACCCGCAAAATCCGACGATTTGTCCCATAGTTTCAATGACCAACGTGTTTTCGCATTGTGTGGACAGAAACATGTTCTTACTCTTGTCGATGGTGCGTTGATCTATGAAATCTTGATGAATCAGTCCCCGATAGGTCTGTTGCCAGCTGGTCACGTGGACCATGGCCATGCCATCCGCATCCTCAAGAGTCGCTTTTCGTATGTTGAAGTTCATATCACACCTCCTACTATGCATTTTATCAAAAATTAATGCAAAGTAACGGATTTTTAACTCAATGTTGATAAAACAGGAAGTTTCGAAAGTTAAAATATGGTCAGAGGTATCGATATGGGAAAAATTCGAGTGTTGTTTGTGTGTGTGTACAATTCGTTTCGAAGTCAGATTGCGGAAGCTTTTCTTAATACGGAGTATGGTGATATGTTTGTGGCGGAAAGCGCCGGTCTGATGACGAAGGAAATCAATCCGCTGGCAATTCACGTTATGTCGGAGATAAACTTGGAGATAAGCAAAAATTCCTCGGACAGTGTCTTTGACTTTTATAAACAAGGACGCCTTTATCATCATGTCATCACGGTATGTTCCCGGGAAGCGGAAGAGAAATGTCCGGTTTTTCCCGGCGTTCAACAGCGTTTGAATTGGGATTTGCCGGATCCAGAGGAATTCGTGGGTACACCTGAGGAGAAACTGGAAAAAGCCCGGCAGTTAAGAGATACGATTCGAAATCGGGTTCGCGGCTTTGTCATCGAGGTCACCCACTTGTCAAAAGAAAAGTAATCCACCACGGATTACTTTTTGCTTTGTATGGTTTTATATAAATCAATAAACTCATTGGCAATGATTTTGAACGCTTCGGCACTCATAAGCTGATCTTCCGCATGGGTCAACAGTAAGTTCATGACCACAGAATCTCCGCCGGCCTCTTGTTGTATGAGTTCAAAATGGGCTTGGTGTCCTTCTAGGAAAAACTCATCGCCCTCCTCCATCAGCTGACCGGCATGCTTAAAATCACCGGTTTTCGCCACTTGAATCGCCTCAATATAATAACTGCGCGCCGTTCCTACGGCCGATATGATTTGAAAACTGATCAGTTCATTGGGTTCCATCATTTTCCTCCATCAGTTTCTTCGCCTGTTCTAACACTTTCTTACCGTTCAACGTACCATAGGATAACATATCGATCACATCGACCGGACAGCTCAGTAAACCCTGCACTTTTCGAAGTTCAAATTTTACTTGAGGGCCGATCAATACGACATCCGCGTCCCTGCCGTGAATCACGGCTTGCGAAGTCGGAAATGCGTCAATGGTACAATCCAGACCTTCCGCACGGGCTGCTTCGCGCATCCGATTGACCAATAGACTCGTCGACATTCCGGCAGCACACAGCAATACAATTTTCTTCATTTGACCCACCCTTTCAAAAGAGTTGCTCTTATTGAACCTATTGTATCACATTGTATCCCATCGACAATAAACATGCTTAAAGTGAGACTTCATTACGCAAAATTGAAAAGCAGACATTGTCTAGCACAGTGCCATCATAAATGACCGATGACATACGCAAGGTTCCTTCATAACGGAAGCCGCACTTCTCAAATACGCGTCCGGACTGTCGGTTGAAGGGATAATGATATCCGGAAATGATGTCGACATCCAGTTCCGTGAATGCGTAGCGTACGATTTCAGTGACCGCTTCGGCGATGATGCTTTGACCCCAGAATGCCGGATGTAACACAAAACCGACCATCCGAGAGTTGACTTTCGGACGTTTGTCATCCAAATGCAAGCCAATCGAACCGACCACTTTTTTCGTATCTTTCATTTCAATCGCCCACACCTCATTGCTGGCAATAAACATAGCAATGATGCGCGCACTTTCCTGTGCGTCATGATGCGGTTTCCAGCCGGCCGCCGGTCCGACATTGGGCAGTTTGGCATATTCATACATATCCTCTACGTCCGACAATCGCCATGGACGTAAGGTACAGCGCTTGGTTTCTATGATTTTCATGACATTCACCTCTTGTTAAACATATCAAAA
>JANJWY010000196.1 GCA_024709285.1 Erysipelotrichaceae bacterium | reverse complement strand
CGTAAATAGTTCATTCCATACTTTCTTGGTAGAGTTAATCGCCCCTTCAATCGCTGACTTTGATTTAAATATGAAAAGAATAGATATTGATTTTAATTGGTGACATATGATGACAATAATGACAACTTATATAACTATATTGGTGACATATAGTGACAATATTGATGACAAACTTGTAAAATATTGATATAATTTAATTAATTAAGGTGTTAATGATGAAGTTGATAGAAAATAATGCCAATGAATTTAAATTTTTTTAATGACAAGTTCGAAAAAGTTGTTGTATCTTTTCTAAACTCAAAAGATGGAGGTAACATTTATCTTGGGGATGATGATTTTAGTAATTGGATGGTTGGTTATCTGGATAAGCAACCACTATCGAGTGCTCAGTTAATTCAATTATATGTTAGATGTGAACCATCCCATAGAGTGGTTTTTTCTTGTGACAGAGTAGTGACATTATCAAAAATATATTTAATTCAATCAATTTTTATGTTAAAGTAACATTAAAAGGATGTGTCTTCTGATGAAAAAAATCTGGTTATTGTTGGTTACATTGTTCATCACAATCTCATTTAGTTCAAGTACGAAAGCGATGGAAGCACCCTATCTTGATGCGTTCCATAATTATGAAGCTTTTCTCAATGGGGTGGATTATTATATTGGTGAAGAAAATATTTATTTTACGAGCACCGATGTGGATTTAGGAGACGATTACTATGTCAGTTATGTCATTGAACACGACATTCGTAATCGAAAGTCCTATGAATCGGATGGTAGACCATACTTCATTTATCAGAGTAAAGATTCCACACTTAATTATCATTTTGAAATTCATTTAAGGTTAAAAGAGGGCCAAGAGGTGATGTCAATAGTGAACAATACATCCGATGGGTTCGACATAAATGTGTCAGGGACTCGTAATAGTTTTATCCTGATACGTCGACTCAATGATCAGGAAATTCCAAGTAGTGAAATCCATCGCATCGTCTTACTCATATGTCAGCTATACGATAAAACATGGGAGATGCCATCATGAGAAAATTGATCTTTTTATCTTTTATTTTAGTATTCAATTTGAACAGTTGTTTTGGTTATTTAAGGAATGCATATGTGTATACAAAAAGCTATCGTTCTCTGGAAGATTTTTTTAGTGTTTTAGAGCAGGACGAGTCGATTATCATCCTGGATTTATCACTCAATTCCGGTGAACAACTAGACAATGTGGCCACGATTCAATTTCATACCGATAGTGATACCATCTATGAATATCAATACACTATTACGCATAGTGGTCTCACGTATCGTAGTATCTTCACTTTACAAAGAGAAGAATCGAGAAGTTCTGGTGGACAATTGTTTAAAGGTGAAATTATAGATGAAGAAATCATCCATCAGGATTTAATCATCAGAACGCAATTAACACCTGCTAGTAAATTTGGGGTACCGCTACAATTTGTCCTCAATTTTTATTTTGAGGCCAATGGGATTGGATACTACGGTGAGATAAGACATGTGAATGAAATCTCAGAAAACTTTGACAAACAAGTATTTATCGATTATATTATTGAATTGTATGAAGAACACATATAATCGTTTTTGGGAGAATTATGAATAATCCATATTTAGATCACGTTTCTAAAACACTAAAAGAAGAGTTTAATGTCGATGTCGTTGAAGACATTCTTTTGGTGCGCAAAGACCGCGTGATTTTGTATGGGGAAAGTAATTTATCTGAGGACAATGTATTATATGTCATCACAGGTACCTTACAATTGATTGGACTCGCAGAAGCGTCATCCATCCAACTAACGGATTTACTCAAACGTTTTGAGTATAACAATGCTTACGCTGATGTGGCAGGAAAAACGGATTATTATGGATACGTTTATGGTGAATTATTCAGTAGAAGACCACAAACCAGTGTAACTTTCCCGATTCTAGCAGAACAACAACGCGTTTGGATTACGGTTTCGCGATTTGTGGTGGATGCAAATCCGGCACTATCAGCCTATTTCATCACCAACGTCAGTGATGTCATGGATGCAGAAGAACAAAACTATGCGAAATCGCATCGTGATTCCTTAACAGGTTTATTCAATAAATACACCCTCGATTTTCATTATGGAAAACGATACAAAAATGAGAACTTTCATGTGATGTATCTCGATATCGACAACTTCAAAGAAGTCAATGATCACGATGGACACGTCGCTGGTGATCAATGCCTCATCGCCTTCAGCAACATCCTGAAAAGTTACTCAAACGATCATAAACATTTCTACCGTAATGGTGGCGATGAATTTGTGGGACTGTTATTTGATACAGAAGACCATGTGAGAGAAATGGCAGAAGGTATTTTAAGCCAAGTCCGACAAATCCAGTCGCCGATTTCAAACACACTAATGACTGTATCGATGGGTATCGTAAAAGCGGATATGCGTCAAGATGTCATTCGAAAAGCCGATATGTTGTTGTATAAAGCGAAACGTATGGGCAAGAATCAATATATTTATGAAATTGAAAAAACTAGACAACATGAAGAGGCCTAAATAGCCTCTTTTTTAGTATAAAAATGGTAACTATTTAGAATTATTTTCATTAGTATTGAAGTTGAAATAGAAATCGATTATCATTACTATGTAAAATAATTACAAATAAGGAGTTTATACTATGACCATATTACAAGCATTTTTACTTACCCTATTTGCAGGGTTATCTACCGGTATTGGATCGCTTTTAGCGTTTAATAAAAGAGCTACTTCAAAGACATTCTTATC
>JANJWY010000152.1 GCA_024709285.1 Erysipelotrichaceae bacterium | reverse complement strand
GCTTAAGGTATACCAAGAATACGTAGTACCTAGAGCACCGATGACTGACGTCATTGAGGCCATAAATGCTAGAAGAACGGCCTGAAAAATATTGATAGTCATAAAATCCTCCCTTTCCTTAGGTTTTTTTATGATGAACGGCTACAAATTACTCCTATTTGTACCCGAACAATCCACGGAATTTCGGCCAGTAGCCAATGGCATCTTCCCTGACCAAAGCAAACAAAATCTTATAACCCGCCTGATGGATTTTCTCAAAAGCATCTGCTTCATCTTGCATCAGTGATTGGTTATTGCCCAGTTTAACAGCGCCCGGACGATCGTTGGCAGGGCCGACACAGACTTCACGTCTGCCCGGATCAAATTTATCATCAACTAAAATCTGAGCCATCAACTTCGGGTCTTTTGTAATCAAGAAATAATTCTTCTGGCTTTGTAACACTTTGTCAGATTTTTCTTTCCATTCAGCATAAGTCCAAATGTACAAAGGTTTGTTGATAGACGACAGAAATGCCGCCTTAATGACCGGATTGGTTGCAGCCAAATCATTGACAGCAACGATAGCATCACACGGATACTCTTGCGACCAGCGCGTAGTGATTTGTCCATGGATGATTCGGTCATCGACTCGAATAAATGTAATTGCCATATTTCTTCCTCCTAAATGATTTCTTCTTCTTCTTTGACAGCATTCATGTCAAAGAAGGTAACAGCCATTCTTCCTTCACTTAAAATCGCTTCTTTCAAATCTTCCCCATCGATGTTGTCTTTCATCAAGACAGCCGTAAGTACCATTGGCATATTCATACCGGTAAAGACCATGGATTTCGCCAACAAGCCTTTTTGGTTTAGAATGTCCAGAGAAGTCGTAAACGGGGAACCGCTGAGAATGTCGCTGAACAGCAACACTTCATCATCAATGGCAAACGGTTCGACGAGTTTGGCAAACTCTTCAGCAAACTGATTGGTGCCCATGTCCTCTTTCAAAGAGACACTGAACATATCGTCACGCTCACCGGTCATCATACGTACGGCCGAGCGCAATCCTTGGGCAAATTCGCCATGACTGACCATAACCACATATTTCATCATGATTCTCCTTCTTGTAATCGCTTACACCTATACACAAATAATAAACCTTACACCTTTATAACTCAACTGTTAAACGATATTTACTCATAATAATGCATCAATGATAAAAAACAAAATCGTTAATGCAATGGGAACTCCCAACAGGATCCAATAGATCCGGCTAAAACGCTTCTCAAATTTCACCCAGTTTTCCTGACTGAAATAAAAGCGGTTATCCTCTGTTTTGATAAAGATATCATCTTCCATCATGTTGGTAATCGTATATGCGATTACTGTACTCGATAACGGCAAATCTTTGCAAATTTCCGCAGGCTGAGCTGTCTTTTCATCAAAAGCCTTCGCATTTTTAAAGGTATCAATGACCAGTCTTCCCGCTGTCTTTCTTGGATTTACCCGTTTCTTAGTTGCCACGACGTTCCTCCTGTTTAGTATAGACGCGCATACATACGCATATATTTTTCATTTTTCTCAAACCCGCCATCGACATTGGCACTGACAAACACCGGCACTTCAATTCCGCGCTGTTGCAGTAATCTGGCAATCTCAACGGTATACAATAAGGCAATGATCGAATTAGCCACCGAAGAAGTAGGTGCGACTGGAGCCTCAATGCCCTCGAGATGATATGCAGCATCACCGAGATCACCACAATTGTCAATCACGACATCGGCCAGTTCAAGCAATCGCTTACCGCTGGGATGACGGGAGGCCGTAGCCATCGAATGTCTGACATTGGTCACCGCAATCACTTTTAACCCGGCTTCCTTGGCACATAACGCCATTTCCACCGGATAGGCATTACGCCCGGAGTTGGAAGCAATCAAGATGACATCATCCTTCTTGCACCCATACAATTCAAACAATATTGCAGCATACCCCGGCAAACGTTCCACAAAGGTACTTTTGGTCGGATGTTCGACCAGCGTAAGCTCGCTTGTCAGCATTGGAATAAAGAAAGCCAGTCCGCCGGCACGCCCATACAGTTCTTCACTGAACGTATGAGAATGTCCGCTTCCGGTAACAAATGTTTTATTTCCCTTCTCAAACGCATCGGCCGTCAGCTTTGCAGCCAAGGCGATATTCTCGATTTGAGTCTCATTGATCCGGGTGACAACCGACTGATAATAATTAATGACCTCATTCATCCTCTTGCACCTCTTTCAAAAACGAAACGAAGCGTTGGGCAGTCAGGTGCGGTCGTGTGATGGCACCGCCAACCACAACACACAGAGCTCCCGATTTTATACATCGAACCGCTTCTTCAGGACAGTTGACCTTGCCTTCAGCAATGATCTTATCCTTAAAGCGTTCACACAGTTTCTCAATCAAATCAAAATTCGGACCGTCCGTCTTTTTTGAATGTTCAGTATAGCCACTCAGGGTCGTACCGACGAAATCCGCACCCCACGCAATGGCATTAACCCCTTCTTCAAACGTCGATATATCCGCCATGACGGGTAGTAAAGGATATTTGCTTTTTATATCCTTAATCAGTTCATACGCCTTCCGTCCGTCATGCGATATCCGATCTGTCGCATCCAAGGCAACGATATCACTTCCGGCCTCAACCAAAGCATCAACCGCTTCCATCGTCGGCGTGATATATACATTGCACCCCGGCTTCACGACTTTCCAAATGCCGATGACCGGCAGTCCGACCGCCGCTTTGATATCCGCAACGTTTTTCGGTTCATTTGCCCGAATCCCGGCCGCATCTGCCCATTTTGCGGATTGAGCCATTTTTACAACGATGCCCTCACCGTGAATCGGTTCACCTTCAAAGGTCTGGCAAGATACGACCAGTTTTCCTCTGAGTTGTTGCTTAAGAGTGTCGATGTTCATTGAATTCCTCAATATTATTTCTTTTTACTTTTCTTCGTCCCGCGCACAAACGCGTGAATCAAAGCATGCTTATTATTATTCTGAGGTATAATGGTGATTTCGTCAATAGATGCCGGAATTATCACACATTCAGCATAATAAATCTCAAATGGCACAAAAGCATTCTTTTTGCTTTTGATCGTAGCCATATCCCCTTCCACCAACATCAGTGAATGCACGGTATGACCGATCGGCAGATCGAAAGGTTTGGTAAACCAGGTTCTCACAGTATCGATGAATTCCAATTCATGCAATCCTGTACGTTCCTGCTTAATTCCCTCTTCCTCATTCAACAATGTGATGTCATTGACCAGATGCTCATACACCCAATCCGTATCGCGGCGGATATCCACCACTTTTTCAGCATGAGCCAAGTGAACCGGACGCGGCATGCCATCCATGCCCAAACGCCCCCAGTCCCACATTTTGAAAGTAAATATGTACGGCGTAGCACTGATTTCCAAAACCATCGAATTTCGGCCGGAACAGTGAATCGTGCCTGCCGGAATCAGGAAATGGTCATGTTTCTTTGCCGGAATTTTATTGATATAAAGCTCATCATCGAAGAACTTCTCACCGGCATTTGCCAGCTGAAGATTTTCCATCAAATCATCAAGTTTCACACCGTTTTTAACACCGAGATAAACATACGCATCGTCTTTGGCATCCAAGATATAATATGACTCATCTTGGGTGTAATGCATCCCAAACTGACGTTGAATATAATCGGTCAACGGATGGACTTGAAGTGATAAATGCCCACCTTCCATCGTGTCTAGAAAGTCAAACCGAATTGGAAATTCTCTTCCAAATCGCGCAACATTCATTCTTCCCATCAGTTCTTCGGGATAACGCATGACAGCATCCATCGCCTGAAAGGTCATATACCGATCAGCAATCCGGATGGTCAAGGC
>JANJWY010000140.1 GCA_024709285.1 Erysipelotrichaceae bacterium | reverse complement strand
GGGTTTGTGACCATGAAAGCCACCGGATTCTTGTTGATCTTCCCGATTTTCTCCTATCTGTTTCTGGATTGGAAAGAATGGCTCTTCGCCATCGCTCCGGGATTCTGGCCGGCAAAAGCCGTTCAGACGATTTTGTTTAAGGATGCGATATCTGCCGGAATGGTCGATATGAATCTGACGTTCTGGCCTTACTTACTGATAGGCTTTGCTTATAATATTTTCTTAGTGGTATTTATGTATTCGTTCTTCAGAAAAAGAACGCAACAATAACATAAAGGAGGAAAAATCATGCCTTGGTATTCCATTCTGTTCTTTGTTTTAGGTGTTTTGTACCTCGTCGCCACTTTCATTGAAATTCCGATTTTCTATGAAGGCAATCCGAAAACGCGTTTTATGATTCAAAAGATGGGGAAGAAGAACTATAAGATTTTGCTTGTTGTGTTTGGCGTAGTTTTCATTGCTTTGGCCCTTTATTTCAGATAATGTGATACAATAATCCCGTAATATTACGGGAGGTAGTTATGGTATCTACATTAGCGGTTTTCAACATGATAGTCACAACCATCCTGATTTTCGGGCTGCCTGTGGCTGTCATTTTCTTTTTACGTAAAAAAGGCATCATTACTGCCATGCTGGCGGGAAGCATGGGCTTTATTTTGGGATCGCAGGTGTTTCGCACACCCGTCGTTCAACTGATACTCTCATCCTCGGCCGGACAGGCAATCATTGACAATCCGATCCTCTATGCACTTTTGCTTGGGATCAGCGCCGCCTTGTTCGAATTTATCGGACGCCTGATTTCGATGTTTTACATTCGCAAGCGTTTCAGTCAGAAAGAACACATCATGGCTGTGGGTATCGGTCATGGTGCGATCGAAGCGATTTTCATTGTCGGTCTGACATACATCAACAACATCCTGTTGGCAAATATGATTAACAATGGGACAATCAACACATTGATCAATGAGAATGTGACGCAGTCGATGATTGATACGCTGGTCGCAACGATGACCTCAGCGAATCCCTGGATTTTCCTGATGGCAGGAGTTGAGCGGATGATGACGGTCGTCATTCACATCGCACTGACTTTCTTGGTGTTTCAAGGGCTTCGAAGCAAAAAATATCTGCCTTTCTTCGGTATGGCCATCGGTGCTCATGCTTTGCTGGATACGATGTCCGCATTGCTCAGCTTGTGGGGCGTTTCCATTTGGATCATCGAACTGTTCGTCTTTGCGTTTATGTGGCTGGCCATCTATGTGATCGTGATCATTTGGAAACGCATGAAACAGGCAGAACAGTTGCAAGAAGTTGCGCCGTAACTTAGAATCTCTGTAGAGGTGATGAATTTGAAAGAGTTAAAATTATTCTATTTGCCGTTTTGTCCGTATTGTAACAAGGCGAAGGATTATTTGGATGAGCTGATGAAGGATGAGCGTTATTCGGCAATTTCCATCCGTTGGATCCATGAGGGCAAAGAGAAAGCTCTTGCGGATGCTCATGATTACTATCTGGTTCCGACATTTTATGATGGTGATAAAAAACTGCATGAAGGTGCAGTCAATAAATCACAGGTTCGCAGTATTCTGGACAGTCTGATCAAAGCCTAAAAAATATAAGGAGTTTCCCTTGCGGAAACTCCTTTTTTCATATTTGACTTGTATCTGCTCTTCTGCGCCCTTGCTTCTTTGCCAAGAGCATGGAATTTTGTGCACGTGGGATTGAATCTTCTGCTATAAGTGCGGTTCCGATACTGATCGAAACATCGATGTCATGCTGTTGGATGTGCATGGGGATTTCAAATGCCCGCAGGATTTCCTCGATGATTTCTTTTGCGTGATCCTTGGTTACAAATAAAAACTCATCGTTGCCATAGCGCCAGGGTCCCTGAATGTTTTGATATCCATCGCAAACCTGCTTGATTCGCAACAGTGTCTGAGCCAGCACCGCATCTCCCGCACTGTATCCATATTTTTCATTGATGGTCATAAAGTGGTCGATGTCTACATCGATTAAATAACTGCCCGGATGATTTTGAAGGGTTTCTTGGATGATAGACTGGTTCATTTCTTTGTTGATCATGACTTTTCCTCCTTGTCTGATAATGGTGTAGGATATCGGCGGGAATATCTGACTGGTGATGTTGGTTGTGCGGTATTGACTGATCGGGATGCCGAAATACTGTTTGAAAGCCCGATAAAAAGCTTCGTGGGATTGATATTGGTAGTTCAGTGCGAGCTGATAAGCACTTTGATTGTTTTTTTGATATTGAAAGGCAACTTCGGAAAGGCGGCGGTAGCGGATGTACTGATTGAGCGGATAGCCGGTAATGGCTTTGAAGAGGGGCGTAAAGGATGACTTGCTGACGCCAAGCCAACGGAAAATATCGTCTGATTTCAACGGCTGGGTCAAGTTTTCTTCGATAAGAGTTAGTGTGGTTTCAATCGTACTGAGAGCATCGTTGTCAAATTTCATGTCATCATTCACCCGCTGATACCATTGTAAATCAAAAGGTTTCGGTTGAATATGACATTTTCGCCATTTCGTGTTCAACCGTTCTGCGTGAGTGATATAATAAGCGTATACATGTTCAGAGGTATGTTATGATTGAAAATCAATGGTATGCGATTGCTCCGGAAAAGATGGTTTCCCCAGGGAAAATGGTTGGATTGAAACGTTTGGGCAAGGAGTTGCTTATTTTCAGAACAACGGATGGAAAATGGGGATGTCTGGAAGATTTGTGTTCGCATCGAGGTGTGAAGCTTTCTGCCGGTAAACTGAAGGAAGATGGTTGTGTCGAGTGTCCGTTTCACGGGCTGCGTTTCAGTGTGAATGGTGATTGCACGCTCATTCCTGCCAATGGGAAGAATAAATTGGTGGATGAACGTTATCATGTTCGAAGTTATGCCATCCAGGCAAAACATGGGATCATATACGTATTTAACGGAGATAAAAAACTGGCTTCGTCCGAAGTACCTTTTTTCTCCGATTTTCTTGATGAAAGTTTTGTTTACAGTGAAATTGCGGATACCTGGGACACACATTATTCACGGGCTATTGAGAATCAGTTGGATGTGGTTCATTTGCCGTTTGTTCATCACAATACCATTGGCAGGGGCAATAAAACCCTGGTTCACGGTCCTAAGACGGTGGTGATCGAGGATACCATCGTTACCAGTGCGGATAATGAAGTTGATGTCGGTCAGCGTCAGCGCAAACCGCAAGAATGTGAAATCAATCCGGATATGCAGCTGCGCTTCAGATATCCGAATATCTGGATCAATATCATTGCTAAGAAGATTAAGGTGTTTGTCTATTTTGCGCCTATTGATGATGAGCAAGTCATCCTATATTTGCGCTTTTACAACTGCATCACTCCGTTCAAATTTGTGAACCGGATGATCGGATTTTTTGGTAAATATGCCAATCTGATGATCGAACGTCAGGACAAGCGCGTCGTCAATACCCAACGTCCCAAACGTACGCAATTGCGTATGGGAGAGAAGCTTATTCAAGGCGATCAGCCCATCGTCGTATATCGGAAATTGAGAGAAGAACTGATTGCGGCTTCCAAGGGGAGTCAGTAATGGAATTTTTAGCACTAATCGCGGACCATCCGGTGCGGTTGATTTTAAGTAATCCGTTGGGCGAGTATCGTAAGAGTGAAATCCGTCTGATCGGCGGTCAGCCGGATTTTTATCAGTGCTCCCGCTTCACGGAAAAGCAAGTGTTTCATGTAAATTTTCCGACGGAGAAGCTGCATGAATTTCTGATGAAGGAGTTTTCTCAGTATCGTCAGATCGATGCCTGGGGCGTTGTGTATGTCTGGAATCTGAAGCGTAC
>JANJWY010000112.1 GCA_024709285.1 Erysipelotrichaceae bacterium | reverse complement strand
CAAGAGTTTTTGAAACAACAGATCGGACGCGATGCCGAGGGGAAAGTTAAAGTCCGCTTAGTATTGAGTGCTATATCGAAACGTGAAAATCTGATTGCAACTGAAGAGGAAATCAACCAGGAATTTGCTTCGATCGCTGCTGCCTATAACATGGAAGTCGATCAAGTGAAGCAATACATTCAGCCTCAACAAATCTCCTATGATTTGCGCTTGAAAAAAGCGTTTGACTTCATCAAAGAATCCGCAAACAACTAAGACGCTTTGCGTCTTTTTTACCACAAAGGAGGGTCGTTATGGAAAATGAAAAAATCGAAGTCAGTGTCCCCGTAATATGCACAAGAGGAATCGTCGTATTTCCCAATCAAGATATTATGATCGAAGTTGGGCGTGACAAAAGTGTCAACGCGGTGGAAGAGTCTAATACCTATTTTAACGGCCATGTCTGGTTAGTCAGTCAACGGGATATTTTAGTCGATGAACCGCATGAAAATGATTTGTATACCTTTGGTACACTGTGCCGTGTAAAGACGATCAAGCGCAAAGAAGGTTTTATGCGCGTGACCTTTACCGGATTGCAACGGGCTAAGCTTGTACGAATGAGCGAAGATGATCGCATGTTTTTTGCAACGGTATTACCGGTCGATGATATCACCGGTGATCCGATGGAAGAAATGGCTTTGATTCGCAGAATCGCTAAAGAATTAGAGCAAGTGGCTACCACCAATGCCAATTTCCCAACCGAAATGATCAATCAGCTGACCAAAGGAGTTTCAGCTCCGCAACTGGCCGATCAGTTCGCGCAGTTTTTCCCGCTGCCGGTTGAGAAGAAACAAATGTTACTTGAAAAAGTCAACGTCAATGAACGGTTGATTTTGATCATACAAGAATTACAAACTGAAAAACAATTGTCTACGATTGAGCAGGACATCAATGAAAAGGTGAAAGAGCGCATCGAAGACAACCAACGTGAATATTATTTGCGTGAAAAACTGCGTGCCATTAAAGAAGAACTGGGCGATGTTGCTCCGCGGGATGATGATACCGATGATTTGCGTAAAATGATCGAGGAGAATCCTTATCCGGAAAACATCAAGCAGAAAGCATTGGAAGAATTGGCCCGCTATGAAATGTTGCCGCAGGCATCGGGAGAGTCCGGAGTCATTCGTACGTATTTGGATTGGCTGTTAAAAACACCGTGGTGGCAGCTGACCGATGACAATGAAGATTTGAAAGCCGTCCGCGCTGTTTTGGATGGCGATCATTACGGTTTGGATAAAGTCAAAGACCGCATTATGGAATATCTGGCAGTCAAAACGATGACGAAGTCACTGGGTGCACCGATATTATGTTTGGTCGGTCCTCCAGGGGTCGGTAAGACTTCATTGGCTAAATCCATTGCCTCAGCTTTGGGACGCAAGTTTATCAAGGCATCTTTGGGCGGGGTCAGAGATGAAGCTGAAATCCGCGGTCACCGCCGTACGTATCTGGGTTCAATGCCGGGTCGTATCATCCAAGGGATGAAAAAGGCCGGTGTCATCAATCCGGTATTCTTAATCGATGAAATCGACAAAATGTCGGCTGATTACAAGGGTGATCCTTCTTCGGCGATGCTTGAAGTACTGGATCCGGAGCAAAACAGACTATTCTCCGATCATTATTTGGAAGAAGCGTATGATTTGTCCAATGTCATGTTTATTGCTACGGCAAACTATTTGGAAAACATCCCGCCGGCATTGCGTGACCGTTTGGAAATCATCCATCTTTCTTCGTATACCGAAGATGAAAAAATGAATATCGCTAAGAATCACTTGATTAAAAAGCAGTTGGAAACCAATGGTCTTAAGGTGAAGCAGTTTAAAATCGGTGATGAAGAGTTGTTGTACATGATTCGCCATTATACCCGGGAAGCGGGTGTGCGTCAGTTGGAACGCATGATTGCATCGTTGTGCAGAAAGAGCGTTTTGGCTGTGTTAAAAGATAACAAGAAGAGCATTACCATTACCAATGAACTCGTTAACGAATGGTTGGGTAAGGAAATCTTTGAGTTTGGTAAAAAGGAAACCCAAAATCAAATCGGTGTCGTCACCGGATTGGCTTATACTTCTTTTGGCGGCGACGTGCTTCCGGTTGAAGTGACTTTCTTTGAAGGAAAAGGCCGTCTGATCCTGACCGGTCAGTTGGGTGAAGTCATGAAAGAATCGGCGGAAATTGCGACGGGTTATGTGAAGTCTCATGCCAAAGCGTTGGAAATCGATCCGAAATTCTTCGAAACGCATGACATTCATATCCACGTTCCGGAAGGGGCAGTGCCGAAAGACGGTCCGAGTGCCGGTGTCACCTTGACAACAGCTATCGTCTCAGCATTGACGCATCGTGAAGTTTACAGTGATTTGGCGATGACCGGAGAAGTGACGTTGCGCGGAAACGTGTTGCCGATTGGCGGTTTAAAAGAGAAGTCTTTGGCAGCTCACCGCGTCGGAATTCATAATGTGGTCATTCCGAAGCAGAATATGAAGGATATGGATGAAATTCCGGAATCGGTTAAGAAAACAATTACCTTTATTCCGGTTGAAAATATGGAACAAGTGCTCAATGCAGCCTTGGTCAAGGCATGAACTGGGAAACCGGTTTAGCCCGTCTGGTGGTCAGTGCTCCG
Organism: Erysipelotrichaceae bacterium; assembly: GCA_024709285.1. Lineage (GTDB taxonomy): Bacteria > Bacillota_I > Bacilli_A > Erysipelotrichales > Erysipelotrichaceae > UBA2227. Next base: position 2,083 of record JANJWY010000112.1, on the reverse strand, counting down.
ACCAATTCCTCATTTCCGGCGACACAAATGGCAGAAATCGTCATGGCCGGTAAGAGCAATGTGGGTAAGAGCAGTCTGATCAACGGTTTGGTCAATCGTAAAAATCTGGCGTATGTCGGGCAAACGCCCGGCAAGACTCGCATGCTTAACTTCTATCAGATCAATGAACAGTTGATGTTGGTGGATGCGCCGGGCTATGGTTTTGCCAATCGTTCGATGCAAGAGCAGATCAATTACGGTATTTTAATGGATTCGTATTTTACGATGCGAAAACAATGCAAAGCGGTATTGCTGATTGTGGATATCCGTCGCGGATTATGTGAGGATGACAAGGTGATGATCGCATTTGCGAAAGAATCGAAATTGCCGTATGCCATCATCGTTACAAAGACCGATAAAGTCGGTGCGCAGATGAAAGCAAAACAAATCAAAGCTTTAAAAGAAGAATCATCTTCATTGGTGCTGAGTTTCTCGGCTGTCAGTAAAGAAGGAATCGAAGAAATCCGAGAATTAATTGAGCGTTGGGTATCATCCTGACGCTTTTTTTATGCAAAACAGTTTGATATTCAAAGTGATAATGTTACACTTTGAAAAGGAGGATTCCTTATGAAAAACCAGACAATCACCAAATTCTTGGTACTGTTCACTTTTGTAGTCATGGTTGGGGCAAATGCCTTGGCCAACATACTTCCGATCAATGGTATTACGACGGGAGCGATATCCGATTCATATCCCAATCTGTTCGCTCCGGCAGGGTATACCTTTGCCATTTGGGGTGTGATTTATCTTGCATTGGCCTTTGCGGTGGTGCGCCTGCTTTTTCAAAAAGATCCTCACTTCGAATTTGTGAGTCGCTGGTTTGTATTGTCAAACTTAGCCAACACGGCTTGGATTTTCGGCTGGCATTATCGGATGATTCCTCTAACAGCGGTTCTGATCATTTTCGTTCTATATTCCATTTTAAAAATCGTATTCCGACTCAAAGGCGGAGAAAATCGTTTTTTCGGAATATCCCAAAGGTTGCCCTTTGAGATTTACGGGGGCTGGCTGCTGGTTGCGACCGTAGCCAATGTAACGACTTTGCTGGTCGATATCGGTTTTACCGGTTTTGGGATATCTGAAGTCATTTGGATGTTACTTATTTTGGCGGTTGCCTGGCTGATCGTATCCGCAACCGTAGTGCGGGTTAAAAGTTTTGGCATTGGCTTCGTATTGATTTGGGCATATGGAGGCATCGTAAGCAAGCATATTTCAGTGAATCCGGGATTTGACAATGCCTATCCTTCAGTTGTTTTCACAACTTCGGGTTTGATGATTCTGATGTCCGTATTGCTTGTGATATTGTTTGTGAGAAACCGAAGACTAACGGAAAAATAATCTCTAGAAATATATAGTGAGGGAGCTGTTTATGTCAGATACGCAAAACAAAGACTATCAGCGCTTCTATATTCAGTCCAATCTTGTTTATTTCGGTGCTGTAGTGATGCATGTATTACTAGGCATCTTTTTCGCATGGCTGGGAAGCACGGAAGCATTTCTAGCCAATCTGGTTACACTGGCGGTGGCAGTCTATGCGATTTTTCTCAACCGCGAGTACCGTTATGCATTTGCAAGTTTTATTTACATCTTAACTACGACGATTGTCGTTTCTTTTCAAATCATGATTTTCGGTATGGAAGCCGGCTTGTTCTATTACTATCTCAACATGGCGATGCTCATCATTTTTACCAATTGGAAAAATTCGCAAAAACTGGCAGGCATTGCACTTGTGGCTGTGGCGGCTATGATCATGCATCAGTTTGTTTATTTACAGACGCCGATGTATAACCTTTCAGAGAATGTCATTCATCTGTGGCATCATTTCAATCTGTTGCTCAATATGTTTGCCATCGGGCATTCTGCCTATTTCTTCATGAAAATTGCGGATGAAGCCGAAGAGCGTCTGACCATTCAGGCAAAGACGGATTTTGTGACCGGTGTAAAAAACCGGGGAGCTTTGATGATGACGTTGGATCATGAAATTGAGCATCATATTCATTTGGGTGGCGGCTTTGGGGTCATCATGGGCGATATCGACCATTTT